>JACCZJ010000458.1 GCA_013696065.1 Nocardioidaceae bacterium | reverse complement strand
ATCCTGGCCGTGCACTCGCTGTCGAAGCGCTCGAACATGGCCGGCTACCGGGCCGCCTATGTGGCCGGTGATCCTCGTCTCGTGAGCGAGCTGCGAGCCGTCCGCCGCCATAGTGGCGCCATGGTGCCCGGACCGGTGCAGGCGGCGATGCGGGCCGCTCTCGACGACGACGGGCACATCGAGGAACAGCGCGAGCGCTACCTGAGCCGTCGGGCGCTACTGTGGCATGCTCTCGAGGCGGCAGGCTTTGAGATCGAGCACTCGCAGGCTTCGCTCTACCTGTGGACGACACGCGGCGAGCCGTGTATGGAGACCGTGGAATGGCTGGCCAGGCGCGGAATCCTTGTCGCACCCGGCGACTTCTACGGCACAGCTGGCGCTCGGCACGTGCGAGTCGCCTTCACCGCCACCGATGAGCGGATCTCCGCGGCCGCCGACCGGCTCCGCACCTGAGTGTGCCGCCTCGCTGTCCGACTTAGTCCAGTCAAGGCCGTCGGGTTCAAATGATCGACCATCTGGTCGGAGGTCACGCGACGTCCACGTGGATGTGGTCGCGGTGTTCGAGGATGACGCGGCGCTCGGCTGAGTCGTCCTGGCTCAGACCAGGTGGGTCGTATCCCTTCCAGCCGTCCTCAGACCCGTCGCCAGAAGTCCAGATCTGGTCGTCGAAGATGACATGCTCGACGTCGAGGCGGCGGGCGTTTGCGACCAGGTAGTGCGCCACCACCCAACCTCGGCGCCTCATCTCGGCGTCGACGGGGCGGAATAAGATGTCGATCGCCCGGCCGTCGTAGTGGGCCGATCCCTCCATGTGGCCGGTCGTGACACCGCCGGGCTCGAGGGCCAGCTCACCGAAAGCCATGTCGAGGTCACGCCGTAGGGCGTCAGCGCGCTTGGTCAGGCCGTTGCCGCCTGGGGCCCGCTCGGCAGCGTCCAATCCTTCGACCACACAGGTGAAGGCCCCTTGACTGTTCCCTGTGAGGGCGCTGGCGACGGTGCGGGCATCCTGCTCGTGATCCGCGTAAGCCTCTGGAAAGCCCGACCGTTGCACCGCTTGCGCGGCCTTGGTGACCTCCATGTCGACATACCCCTCGACTTCTTCTAGGGCGTCATAGAAGGCATTACTGGCGTAGTAGGGGTCCCCAATCTGAGCTGGGGTGCCCCATCCTTGACTTGGCCGCTGCTGGAAGAGTCCGATGGAGTCGCGGTCGCCGCCGCTGAGGTTCTGGATCTTCGATTCCTGATATGCCGTGGCGAGCGCAATGGTCAGAGCCCTCGCCGGCATGCGCCGACGCTCTGCCACTGCGGCGATGATGGATGCGTTCTCCGCCTGCTCGATGGTGAGGGAGACCGAATGGTCGCTCGTCGTGGCGGTGCACATCTCCGGGTCGGCCAGAGGCCCGACACCCTCGCGGATGACATAGAAGACCCCTCCGACAACGACAGCCAAGGCGACGAAGACGCCGACGAGCAACAGCAGCGCACGCCGTGTCATGGTTAGTTGTTGCTATGCAGTGCCGCGTTGAGCTCGACCCCGGCCGCGTCGCCTTGCCGGCGTACGGCCTCGATGCCTCCGGTCAGGCTGTTCTGCCAGAACAACCATCCTGACTGGCCGGAGAGCTGGCGTGCCTTGACGATAGATGCGTCGGGCAGGGTCAGTTTCGTGCCGGCCGTGACGTAGCAGCCGGCGGCAACGACGCAGTCGTCGCCAAGGGAGATACCGACCCCTGCGTTAGCGCCGAGTAGGCAGCGCTCGCCGATCGAGATGACCTCCTTGCCGCCCCCGGACAACGTGCCCATGATCGAGGCGCCACCACCGATGTCCGAGCCGTCGCCGACCACGACGCCGGCGGAGATGCGGCCCTCGACCATCGATGCGCCGAGCGTGCCGGCGTTGTAGTTGACGAAGCCCTCGTGCATGACGGTCGTCCCCGACGCCAGATGCGCACCCAGTCGAACCCGGTCGGCGTCAGCGACGCGCACTCCGCTGGGGATGACGTAGTCGAGCATGCGAGGGAATTTGTCGACGCCATAGACGTGGATGTCCTGGCCCGCGGCGCAGGCGCGCAGCCGAGTCAGTTCGAAGGCCTCGACAGCGCATGGCCCGAGAGTTGTCCAGACCACATTGGCGAGCAGGCTGAATACGCCGTCCATGTTCTGCCCATGGGGCGCGACGAGTCGGTGACTGAGGAGGTGGAGGCGCAGCCACACTTCCGCAGCGTCTAAGGGTGCCTCGGAGAGGTCGGCGATCTGGACCAGGGTGGCCTTGCGCGTGGTCTGGCGGATCTCGTCTGAGCCCTCGAGCAACGTCAACCCCGTCGGCGCCTCTGCACCTTCGGGGACGAGGCCGAGTTGTGGCTCGGGAAACCACACGTCGAGCATCGTGTAGTCGGCGTCGTAGGTGGCGAGGCCGTAGCCCCACGCGGTGGTGACGTCGGATGTGGCTGCGGCGGCATCAGTGGCGTGGGCTTGTTCGGAAGGCATGGTTTCGGTCACCCGGCAACGCTACTTGAGCCGCCGGCCCGGACCCAGCCGGCCGGCTGCGATTCGTCCGGGCCTGCCAGCGTTCGGCTAGCCGCCGACGGTCGGACCAATCGAGCTGGCTGCGGTTCGTCCGGGTCTGTCAGCCTTACGCTACCCGCCAACGTCGGACCAATCGAGCTGGCTGCTATTCGTCCGGTCTGTCAGCCTTACGCTACCCGCCAACGGTCGGACCAATCGAGCTGGCCAGGCGGTACTAGGGTCTGAGACATGGCGCTTGCTCGTATCAAGGACCTATGTATGGACACCAACTCAGAGGAAACTCTCGGCCGCTTCTGGGCGGCAGCCCTGGGGCTGGACTTCAGCCCCGACGGCGACGGCGGGAAGTTGATCGGCGCGACACCTGAACAGACAATCTGGATGAACCGGGTCGAGGAACCCAAGACCGTCAAGCATCGCGTGCACATCGACGTACACGCGGCTTCCGTCGATGAGTTGGTCCAGCTCGGCGCCACGGTGTTGGAGCCCGCCTCCGACCATCCCGGCAGGGGATGGACGGTCATGGCGGACCCAGAGGGTGGCGAGTTCTGCGCGTTCGTGCGGGAGGCCGACGCCCTGACGTCATACCGGCTCTACGAGATCATCGTCGACGCGGCTGACCCGCGCCGTATCGCCACCTGGTGGGCGGATGTCTTCGGAGCAAAGCTGGGCGGCAACGCGGAGAAGGGCTGGTGGTGGCTCGACGAGGTGCCCGGTATGCCGTTCGAGGGATGGTGCTTCGTCCCGGTCCCGGAACCCAGGTCGGCCAAGAACCGCATCCACTGGGACTTGATCGTCGAATCACTTGATCTGCTTATCGGCGACGGCGCCGAGGTGGTCAGGCCGGCTGACGACGAAATCAGCTGGACAGTCTGCGCTGACCCCGAAGGCAACGAGTTCTGCGTCTTCACGCCGTAAGGCTGGCTGCGGAGGAGTCTGGCATCTCCCCCCTCGATGATGTGCTGCTCGCGGCCGGACTGCACTGGTTCGACACAATAGCGGCCATGACATCGCTTGACCTCAGCCAAGACATCGTTGCCTTGACAGCAGCTCTCGTGGATATCGAGTCCGTCAGTGGCAACGAGCAGATCATCACCGACGCCATCGAGGACGCGCTCAAACCGGTGCCCTGGCTCGAACTGTGGCGGCATCAGAACTCTCTGGTCGCGCGTACGGCGTTAGGCCGCGACGAGAGAGTGGTCATCGCCGGCCACGTGGACACCGTGCCCATCCACGCCAACCTGCCCTCCCGCGACGATGGCGAGAACATCCACGGATTGGGGTCATGCGACATGAAGGGCGGCGTCGCAATCGCCCTTGCGCTCAGCTCTTCACTCGCCGAACCCGTCCGCGACGTGACCTATGTCTTCTATGAGGCCGAGGAAGTCGAGGCCGACCGCAACGGGCTCACCCTCATCTCGGCCGTGCGGCCAGAGATCTTGACGGCTGACTTCGCGGTGCTGATGGAGCCGTCGAACGCCATGGTGGAGGCGGGTTGTCAGGGCACGATGCGAGTCGACGTGTCGACCAGCGGTAGTCGCGCCCACAGTGCGCGCGCCTGGAAAGGCGTCAACGCCATCCACGCGGCCGGTGAGGTCTTGACGCGCCTGGCGGCATACGAGCCGCGACAACCGGTCATCGACGGGCTGCGCTACCACGAGGGGCTCAGCGCCGTGGCGATTCGCGGGGGAGTCGCGGGCAACGTGATCCCCGATGCCTGCACGGTCAGCATCAACTATCGCTTTGCCCCTGATCGCAGTGAGGCGCAGGCAGCGGAGCACATGCGTGAGGTGTTTTCGGGCCTCGACGTGGCGGTGTCCGACTCGGCGCCCGGGGCAATGCCAGGGCTGCACCGGCCTGCTGCTGCGGCTTTCCTCGAGACGGTCGGCGGGGCAGCCAAGCCGAAGTTCGGCTGGACCGATGTGTCGCGATTCAGCTCGCTCGGCATACCCGCCGTGAACTACGGCCCTGGCAACCCCGAGCTTGCGCATACCCAGGCCGAGTTCGTGCCTCACGCCCACCTGCGGTCATGTCTCGAGCACATGTCAGCCTGGTTGGCGTGAGCGAGGGCTTGAGCCCGACCATGCCCGGAGGATCCGAGTCACACGTCGCTCGGGCGACGGCACACTCGGATCCTTGTGGCTGGGCGCCACGTCGAGCCGCAGCCGCTACCTCCGGTCGGGGACGCACCCTCCCCCCGGGTCGATGTCATACCTTCCACGGTTGGACGGCATCGATCGTTAGGTTGGAGACATGCGAAGGAAGCACTCCGATGACCCGGCCGCCGAAACCAAAAAAAGTTCGGCGCCGGATCAAGCGGCTAAGGACCAACCCGCGAGGCCGCTTGAGCGACGGCGAGGACCCGTCATCATGCGGCGCTCTCAGGTCTCGGCCTCGACCACCGACCAGCGGCTGCTCGATTCACGCGGTGCCTCCGAATGGGTCCACACCGACCCGTGGCGTGTCATGCGCATCCAGGCTGAGTTCGTCGAGGGCTTCGGTGCGCTAGCTGAGCTCGGCCCGGCGATATCAGTCTTCGGTTCGGCTCGCTGCCGCCCGGGCGACGCGGACTATGAGCAAGCTGTGGAGCTGGGCCGCGCGCTGGTCGCCGCCGGTTATGCGGTGATCACGGGCGGAGGGCCTGGGGCGATGGAGGCCGCCAACAAAGGTGCCTCCCAAGCCGGTGGCGACTCGGTCGGTCTTGGGATCGAGTTGCCCTTTGAGTCTGGGCTCAATGAGTGGGTGGATATCGGCATCAACTTCCGGTATTTCTTCGCCCGCAAGACGATGTTCGTGAAGTACGCGGAGGGTTTCATCGCCTTGCCCGGTGGCTTCGGCACGTTCGACGAGATCTTCGAGGCCGTCACCCTCGTGCAGACCCAGAAGGTGACTTCGTTCCCCATCGTGCTGCTCGGCACTCGATATTGGGGTGGGCTCATCGACTGGGTGCGAGACGTCGTACTCGCCGACGGCAAGGTCGGAGACAAGGACCTCGACCTGATGCAGGTGACAGACGACGTCGACGAGGCCGTCGCGATCGTGGTGGCGGCGCGGCAGCAACGCAGGGGCGACCAGCCCGGATCTGGAACCAGCCCGGTCAAACCGCATGCGGCCGAGTGAGTTGACCCGGTGACCTGGGTCTGGATAGTCGTCATCGTGCTGGTCATCGGGGGGTTGTCGGTCGTGCTGGTGGGCCGCGGTGAGTCGATGGCCGAGGTGTATGACGACCGGCCGGACTCCACCATCCCCACCGGTCGGCCGCTCACCGCGGACGATGTGCGAGACGTGCGGTTCAGTACGGCGCTGCGGGGCTACCGCATGGACGAGGTGGATGCGCTCTTGTCGCGTCTCCAGGCCGATCTGTTGGCTCGCGACGACTACGGCGAGGCCCAGCGGGCTGAGGGGGCTTCTGATCCCGCCGTGCCCTCAGGTTTTGAGAAGCCCGCCGCGTCCTCGGCTTATGAGGAGCCTGACGCGTCCTCAGCTTCTGAGAAGCCCGACGACCCAGATCTGCGACCGACCACCACGTGAGGAGTCCCACGTGACCGGTCCGGCAGGTCAGACAGACGCGCGGCGTCGTTGCGGCTGGGCGGGCTCGACTCCTGACTACATCGACTACCACGACAACGAGTGGGGCCGACCCGTCAGAGACGACAAGGGGTTGTTCGAGCGGCTCACTCTCGAGGCCTTCCAGTCAGGTTTGTCATGGCTCACAATCTTGCGCAAACGCGAAAACTTCAGGACGGCCTTCGCCGGGTTCGAGATTGCGGCTGTGGCGGCTTTCACCGCCGACGATCGCGCACGCCTGTTGGCCGATGCCGGCATCGTGCGGAATCGAGCGAAGATCGACGCCGCCATCAGCAATGCCCGAGCAGCCCTCGATGTCGAGGCGGGTCTCGCTGAGCTGATCTGGTCTTTTGCTCCCGAGGCAGGGCCGGCGCCCGCCACCTTGGCCGACATACCAGCTCAAACCGCTGAGTCTCAGGCTCTGAGCAAGGAGCTGAAGCGACGTGGCTTTGTGTTCGTCGGCCCGGTCACGGCATACGCATTAATGCAAGCCACCGGAATTGTCGACGATCATGTGAAAGATTGTTGGGTGCGCGAAGGGGTGTGATGGCGATGTCGGCGAGACGTTGGTATGTGACGACAGGCATGTTGGTGTTGATGCTGGGTGGTGGAGCGGCCGCATCGGCGGGGCTCAGTCCCACGTCGGCGGCCCCAGGCTCCGCATCAGTCGATGCCGTGATCGCGCAGGTCAACGGGCAGCAGGTGCCCTCCCGACCTGCGGTGCTGTCGAAGCGCATCATCGGACACTCCGTCAAAGACCGCCCGATCCGTGCCTGGGAAGTCGGCGACCGCCAAGCGGAGGTGACCGTCGTTGCGGTCGCCGACATACACGGCAACGAGACCGGCGGTGAGGTCATCCTCAACTCGCTGCGTGACGGTCGGGCGATCAGCGGCGTACACCTGTGGGTCGTTCCGAGGGACAACCCCGACGGCGTCCTGCGCGGACAGCGTCACAACGCCCGCGCGGTCGACCTCAACCGCAACTTCGGCGTCAAATGGAAGCCACTGACTGGGTATTACTACGCAGGCCCGCGGCCATGGTCGGAGCCAGAGACCCGAGCCCAGCGGCGTTTCCTCAACAGGGTCGACCCCGACTATGTCGTCAGCTTCCACTCACCGCTCTACGGCATTGACGTGTACGGAGCTAAGGACCGCCCATTCGCGCGCCGCCTGTCGCAGGAGATGGCCCTGCCTATCAAGGAGTTCGACTGCGCCGGTGTCTGCCACGGCACACTCAGCCAATGGTTCAACGCTCGACACGAGGGGGCAAGTGTCACGGTCGAACTGGGTTCTGACCCGAGCGAGCGGTACTTGACCAGGCGAGGTCCTCGTGGACTGCTGGCCGCCATCGGCGGGTCCCGTTAATCGCCGCCGCTTGCTCGAATGCCCCGCTAACCTCCCGTTGAGTGGTCGCTAACCTCGCCTTGGGTGGTCGCTAACCTCCCCCGGACAGCGAGCCCGTTGAGTGGTCGCTTAGCGCCTTCGAAGGGAGGCGACTGACCTCTCGAAGGGAGGCGACTGACCTGTCAACGAAAAAGAAGGGGGGAGGGGTGGTTACAGGGTGACGATGTAGGCGTGGGGACCCATCACGAGGCGGGGCTGGGCGCCTGGCCTGACCCAACGCACCACCCAGCGCATGTTGCGGCGGCTCATCGCCACACACCCAGCGGTGAGGCCGTCGCCTCTCACGTGGAGGAAGATGCCCCCACCGCGGGTGGTGTCTGCCTGGTTGCGCGCCACCCACTGTCGGCGCTGCTTCGAGTAGTGCACACCGCTGGGGAGGTTGAAGCCCACCACGAGGGCATAGCCGTACTGGCCGCCGTAAGAGGCAAGCCGCTCGGCGTAGTCCGCCCGCCAGCGGGTCCGGGCGGCTCGGTGAGGTTGGTAAACGTTGTACGTCGCCGCATCACGAGGCTCGTACGGCCACCAATCGCCCGCATCCACGTGGCGATAGCTGAGTTGAGCGCCGGGATCAGGTGAGTTGCCGAAGGCGTAGGGGAGTCGGAAGCGCCCCGCTGGCGTCGTACCCGTGCTTTGGTTGCGCGCTTTCGCCTTGACCCAGCCTCTGTAGCCCAGGACCACCTGCACGGGCCTGCGCGCCAGCACCCATTCGGCACGCGCGTCGCGTCGCCAGGCCTTGAGTGTGCCGCTGGTCGAGGCGAACGATGGCGAGCTGATCGTGATCATCTGTCGGACCTTGGGACGAGCCCCGATGATCTCTGGAAGGGGGCGTCCAGACGAGCCGTTGAGGGTCTCAGCAAGACCATCTGCCGGTGGTCGCGCTCTGGCCGGGTCGCTGGAGATCATGGCGGCGACGAGCGCGCATGCCGAGAGCAATGCCGCCGTGTGCGCAAGCGACCTGCGTGATTGCGGTGAGCAAGTCATCAACGTCCCCGAAAAGCCGGCTTTTCCTTGGCCACAAAAGACTGTACGGCGCTTCGGTGGTCCTCGGAGGACCCAGTCAGCGCCATCAGCTGACCCTCCAGCGCCAATGTCTCTTCGAGAGAGTGGGTAGCGGAGAAGGTGAGGGCCTTCTTGACACACGCATACGCCAATGTAGGTCCAGCGGCCAGCCGCAGGGCGACAGCGGACGCGCGCGAGCTGAGCTCCTCGTCCGGCACCACCTCGGTCACCAGTCCGAGCGCCAACGCCTCCGCCGAGCCTATCGTGCGCGGCACCATCAGCAGCGAGGCGGCCCGGGCTGCTCCCACCACGCGAGGCAGCGTCCATGACACGCCGGTGTCACACGAAAGGGCCACCGAAGTAAATGCAGTGTTGAAGGACGCCGACTCAGCCGCGAGGCGCACATCGCAGGCCAACGCCAGCGACATACCAGCTCCCGCCGCGACACCGTTGACTGCGGCTACAACTGGTTTCTCCATCGTCGCGAGGCAGAGCGCGATGGGGGAGTAGTGGTCCTGAACCGTGGACCACACGTCTTCGAGGGGTTTGGTGGTGAGGTTGTCGAGATGTTCGCGCAAGTCCTGCCCCACCGAAAAGGCGCGCCCGCTCCCCGTCAGCACCACGCAGCGCACCGCGCTGTCAGCCGCCGCGCCTTGCACCGCTGCCAGCAGTGCTTCCT
>JACCZJ010000425.1 GCA_013696065.1 Nocardioidaceae bacterium | reverse complement strand
GGCCTGCTCGAGGCGGGCGTCCATATGGACGCGGGCCAGGTCTTCGGGCGGCACATTCATGGAGATACTCCTTTCAAAACTAGGGCTCGACAGCCCAAGCCGGCATACCGGCTCAATCCCATGCGGCTTGGGCTCATGCGGCGACTACGCACTTGCGGGGTCGACCACGGGGACGTTTACGGGCCACGACTGCTCCAGCCACGAGCAACTCACCACCCCAAACCCCCCAAGGTTCTCCCCGGTCGAGTGCGCCTTCTAGGCATTGCAATCGCAACGGGCAGCTTTGACATAGAGACTTGGCTAGCTCGACGTCGGCCGGTGATTCCGCGAAGAAGAGCTCAGGATCGTTCGACCGGCAGGGCAGCTGGATGGCTGGCTCCGCTGCTGTCGTCACCAGTGCATCGAGGACGCTGAGTGTCATGTTTTTCACCTCCTAGGAACCTTCATCGAGCAATCAGGCAAACAAAAAACCGCGGATCCCGGTGGGGGTCCGCGGCTGTGGAGATGCCGGTGAGAAACGTCTGTTTCTATACCGGTGGGCTCCAAGCGCAAACGCCCGAGACAGGGGTGGGGGCTTCGACGACGCGACCAGACTGGGTGTAGAAGCGCTCGGTCATGGTGTGACCAAGGCTCGCCTGAAGGCGGTCCACTCCCTTGACCCCCACGCAGATGGGCGGGGTCATGCCAGTCAACGGAGCGTCGGCCGCACTGGGGCTAAACACGCCTTCAGCTGACCGCAGGCGGCCAGACATGGAAAAGCGCGTCGCCGTCGGCGTCGCGGTGGGCGTGAAGATGATCATGTCGGGCCTCCTCTCAGAAGTGATGGGTGGAACAGTACGCGCCTCTCGAGACGGCGCGCAAACGATTTAACAAAACTCTCGAGCAACATCATGGAGCCATCTGCGTGATCGATACATGCTCAGCCGAGCAGAGCTCGATCAGCTCGCTGCCGTACTTTTCTAGCTTCACTCGGCCGATGCCAGGCACGTTGACCAGGGCGGCGACATCGCGGGGCTTGATCTCGGCCAGGGCCGTCAGGGTCGCGTCGGTGAAGACGCAGTAGGCCGGCACCTTCTCTTCAGTCGCCCTGTCTCGACGCCATGCGCGCAACGCCTCGTAGAGCCCCTCGTCGTAGTTGCTCGGACAGTCCGCGCAGCGACCCAACTTGCACTCTCGGGGGTCGGTCAGCGGCCGCGAACAGACCCGGCAGGTTGCCACCTTCGATGTCTTGGCGCGTCGTCCCCGCGGGGCGCCTGAAGGCACCGGCTGACTGCGACCCTGGTCGACCAGTCCAGCGAGGAACCTGCTCGGAGCGCGCGACCCCCGACCACCGGGGCTCCGGGCGGCTGCCCACGAGACGTGGAGCAGGTCGCGAGCCCTGGTCAGACCGACATACAGCAGGCGTCGCTCCTCGTCGATGCTGGCGGTCGTGGCGGCGTAGACCAGCGGCATCGTGCCCTCGTGCACACCCACGACGAAGACGACCGGCCACTCGAGTCCCTTGGCCGCGTGCAAGGTGGCCAGCGTGACTCCACCGGCCATCGGTGCATGCTGAGCCTCTGCCCGACGCTTCAGCTCCCCGGTGAACTCAGCGAGCTGCGCTCCGGGATCGGTGGCCGCCAACTCCTCGGCGAGGGACACCAAGGCTTGCAGCGACTCCCATCGGTCCCGCACGTTTCCCCTGCCAGAGGGTGCCGTGGACGACCATCCCATCTCGCTGAGCACGGCGACGACATCACCCACGAGCGGACCGGCATCTGTAGGTGCGCCTCGGACCGCCCCTCGCAGCAGCGTCATCGCCTGCTTGACCTCCGCGCGTTCGAAGAACCGGTCGGCTCCTCGTACGACGAACGGCACCGACCGCTCAGCCAACGCCTCCTCGAAGTTCTCAGATTGCGCGTTGACCCGGAAAAGCACCGCGATGTCCGCTGGGTCGGCACCGCCTGCCACCAACGTCGAGATCTCAGTCGCCACTGCGGCGGCTTCGGCAACTTCGTCGGGATAGCCGGTGAACTTTAGCGATCGGCCGGCCCCGCGGATGGCGCGCAAGCGAACAGCAGAGGTGCCGACTTTGCCGGCCATCACCGCATTCGCCGCGTCGACGACCTGCGGTGTCGACCGATAGTTGCGCATCAACGTCACCGACGTGGTGCCAGGAAACTTGGTGGGGAAATCGAGGAGGTGGTCGGGTGAGGCGCCTGCGAAGGAATAGATGGTCTGCGCGGGATCACCGACGACACAGATCTGGTCGCGGCCGCCAAGCCAGAGGTCGAGCAGAGCTGACTGGATCGGGCTCACGTCTTGAAACTCATCGACCACGAACCACTGGTATTGGCGGCGCACAGCAGCCGCAGCGCGTTCGTCCTCAGACAAGACAGCCGCAGCACACAGGAGCACGTCCTCCATGTCGATGCGCCCCCGGGCGCGCTTGACTTCTTCGTAGGCCGTGTAGATCTTGGCCACGGCAGCCGCGTCGTGGCCGTCCACATCTCGGCCGGCACTGGTCGCGAGGGAGGCGTAGTCATCGGGCCGCACGTTGGAGACTTTGGCCCATTCGATCTCCGCTGCCAGGTCCCGTAATTCTGCTTGGTTGGCTCTGAGGCGTATGGCGGTCATCGCCTCGCTGAGCAGACCGAGCTTGGATGCAGCGATCGGCGGCAGCTCGCCCCCGAAAGCCTGCGGCCAGAAATAGCGTGCCTGCCGCAATGCTGCGGAGTGGAAAGTGCGCGCCTGCACGCCGCCGGCTCCGAGGCTCGCAAGACGTTGGCGCAATTCACCCGCTGCTCGTGTCGTGAAGGTCACCGCCAACACCTCGTTGGGTATGACGGTCCGCGTAGCTACGCCATAGGCGATGCGATGAGTGATAGCCCGGGTCTTGCCGGTGCCCGCGCCGGCGAGAACACGCAACGGCCCCTCGATAGTTGTTGCCACTGCGCGCTGCTCGGCGTCAAGCTGCTCGAGCAGACGCTCAGCGTCGTCGGTCTGCACAGCCACTCCTGATCGGTCTGTTCGGGCGCAATGGGAAGGGTTCGAGGCGATGGCGCGTTGACAAGGACACCAGAAGCCTAAACAACGGAGGGGACAGTCTCGATGTCTGCACAGCTCACCATGTATTCGACACCCTGGTGTGGGTACTGCCACCGACTGAGGGGGCAGCTGGACCGCGAGGCCATTGCCTACACGGTGGTCGACATCGAGCAGGAGCCTGAGGCGGCCAAGATCGTCGAGCGGGTCAACAACGGTTCGCAGACCGTGCCGACCCTCGTCTTCCCCGACGGCAGCGCCCTGACCAACCCGAGTGTCGCGCAGATCAAGGCCAAGCTGGCTTCTTGACCCGGGCCGGAGGCGTCGGCAGCTTTTCGCCGTACCACCGGGTGAGAAGTGCCCCCGAGATCGACAGCGTCGTGGGCAAGAAGAGCTCCCCGGCCAGCACCTCTCGAGCGACGTCCTCTCGCGTGAACCACCGAGCCTCGGTGATCTCTTCGCCGTCGACGGTGATCTCGGTGGTGGCCGCGCGGGCGAAGAAACCGAGCATCAGACTCGACGGGAACGGCCATGGCTGGCTGCCTGCGTAGGTCACGTCGCTGACGATGACGCCTGCTTCCTCGAACACCTCGCGGGCCACCGCCTGCTCGAGGGTCTCACCGGGCTCCACGAAACCCGCGAGCGTTGAGAACCATGGGGCCGACCGGGCGGAATTGTGGCCCAGCAGGCAGCGGTCCTGGTCGTCGGTCACGAGCATGATGACGGCAGGGTCGGTCCGCGGAAAGTGCGTGGTCGAGCAGTCGGGGCAGCGCCGTATCGCCCCCGCCAATGCCACCTGAGTGTGAGCCCCACACACGGCACAACGAGGATGGCGGGCATGCCAGCCCGCCAAGGCGACCGCATGCACCGCGAGACTTGACTGGGTCGCATCGAGCGCACTCGCGAGCTGTCGCAGGCCCTCAAACCGGATTTTCTCCTGGCCCGCGTCGCCAAGGTCGTCCTCGCGGCGGACGATGAGGAAGTGCACGGCGCCGTCGACCGACCCTAAGAGCATCCGCTCTCCGGCCGGCGCGTCCGCCGGAGGAAGCCTGCACAGCGACCGCCCCGACTCGTCTGTGGCCAAGCTGTCACCACGTATAACCAGGACCCGCGAGGCGGGATCAGACCAAGCCTGGTCGAGGAAGTCCTGGTCGTCGCGCCGGTCCACCAGCCGATCATGGGCTGCTGTGCCGAAGGGATAGCCGGTCAGGGGGTCCATGAGCACGCCCTGAACCCTACTCACTGCATCGCGCAGCACCCCGAGATGGCAGGATCGCGCCCATGAGCACACACATCGGCGCTGCTGCCGGTCAGATCGCACCTCGTGTCTTGCTGCCCGGTGACCCCTTGCGGGCCGCCTGGATCGCCGAGACCTTCCTTGAGGACGCCGAGTGCTACTCGTCGGTGCGCGCCATGAACGGCTTTACCGGCACCTTTCGAGGTGAGCAGATTTCGGTGCAGGGCACCGGCATGGGCATGCCCTCCGCGTCGATCTACATCACCGAGTTGATCCGTGATTACGACGTTCGGCAGCTGGTGAGGGTCGGCTCCTGCGGGGCGCTGACTGAGGATCTCGCGGTCCGCGATGTCGTGCTCGCTATCGGCGCATCGACGGACTCGTCGATGAACAAGATCCGCTTCGAGGGCCTCGACTACGCCGCCACCGCCGATTTCGAGCTGCTGCGTGCCGCCCACGACGCAGCTGAGCAGGCTGGACTTTCGAGCACGGTGGCCCGAATCTTCTCGGCGGACTCGTTCTACGCCGACCGACCTGAGTTGCTCTCGCGCATGGTGGAGTACAGCGTCAAGGCGGTCGAGATGGAAGCCAACGCGCTCTACACGCTGGCCGCCAAGCATGGCCGGCGGGCGTTGGCCATCTGCACCGTTTCAGACCATATCGTCACCGGCGAGGAGACGTCGGCGAGCGAACGCGAGCAGACCTTTGCCGACATGGTCAAGATCGCGCTCGACGCGATGCTCGCAACGCCACTGCGCTAACCGGCTACGCGCCTGGACCGCTGGCTGTGACGGACGGCGCTGGCACCGACGGCGCTGCACGCTCTGCCATGAGTTGTTGCTCCAGCTCGACGCGGCCGGGCAGGTCGTCGTAGGACACGACCTCGTCGGATCGGACGTAGTAGAACGAGGCTTGCACGCGCTCGACCTCGATTTCGTGGAGCTCAGCCCAGGCGAGTCGGTAGAGCGCGAGCTGCAACGGGTCTGCGGTCTGGCGTTGATTGGTCTTCCAGTCGACGAC
>JACCZJ010000413.1 GCA_013696065.1 Nocardioidaceae bacterium | reverse complement strand
GGTCGACGTCACCGCCAAGGTGATGGATGTCAAGGAGCAGGAGCTGCCCGACCTCGACGACGAGTTCGCTCAAACGGCGTCCGAGTTCGACACGCTGGATGACCTCAAAGCCGACCTCCGCGACCGTCTGACGCGAGGCGCCCGAGTCGAACAGGCAAGCGCAGCGCGGGACGCGGTGCTCGAAAAGCTCCTGTCGATGGTGGAGATCCCGCTACCCGACGGAGTGGTCGGGGAGGAGTTGCAGCAACGCCGCGACTCGATCAACCAGCAGCTCGCATACGCCGGTATGACCGAAGCTGACTACCTCGAGTCCGAGGGCCAGACAGAAGAAGAGTTCGCCGAGGATCTCTCCCAGCGAGTGCGAGACGCCTTGGCGGCGCAGTTCCTGCTTGACGACATCGCCGTCGCAGAGTCCATTGGCGTCGACGAGGGGGAGCTCACGCAACACCTGTTGCGACGCGCCCAGCAGTCCGGCCAGACCCCCGAGCAGTACATCCAGCACATGGTGGAGCACAACCACATCCCGGAGATGGTGGCTGAGGTGCGCCGTGGCAAGGCGCTGGCGCACATCGTGGAGAGCGCGACAGTCAAGGACGCCTCCGGCAACGTGGTCGAGCTCAAGACGCTGCAGCCGGACGGCACCTACGCCGACCCGGCCGAGCTCGAGGCGGCAGAGGAGGAGTCCGCGGTCGTTGAGAACGCCGCCACCTCAGACGAGCCACCCCGTCGGCCTGTGGACGCAGCCGCCGACTTCTGACGGCGGCGCCGATCAACGCGGCCCGGTCACAGTGGTCGCCCCCAAGTGGCCGCGTCATGGCGCTGCACGGTGAGCGCCAACCGGTGAGCGGTGATGACCACGACGAGCCAGGCGGTTCCAAGCGCCCAGGCCACCAGCACATCTGTCAACCAGTGATGCCCCGATATACCCGGCTCAGGCCCATGGCGACGGCGAGAGTCAAGGCCACCGCGACGATGACGGTCCGGCCCGGCCGGCTGTTCAGACGGCATACGACCAGGTAGGCGATGATCAAGAAGATCACCCAGCTGTTGAGGCTGTGCCCGCTGGGAAACGACGGTGACGTTTCGTATGGCGGCACGCCCAGCTCGTGAGCGGGTCTGACCCGCCCCACGAGCTGGTTGCCCACCACGGTCATGGCCACGGAACCGGCAGCCACCACAGACATCAAGATCAGCGGCGTCAGCTTGCGCCACCACAGCGACAACACGACAGCAGCGCCGACTGCGATGAACGGCATGATCGTTGATGAGCCCAGGTCGGTGAACCCGGTGATCACGTCGTTGCGAGCGGGCGAGCGCCACGCGATCATTTGGTCGAGCACGGGTTGATCAAGGGCGGCGGACCCGTTCATCTGCGCCACGTCTTCGTAGATCTCGGCGCTGAGTGCGGTCAGTAGGGCCGCAGCTACCAAGCCCAAGACCGACACCACCGCGAGCACGACATAGGGCAGTCGGGTGGCGTCATCGCTGCGCCGGACCCGATTCGTTGTCGAGACCACCCATCGCGCCATCCCGTGTCCGAGGCGCGAGGGCCAATGGGTCAAGTCGCGGGAGCCGATGTGTGATCTGTTCCAGTCGGCTGTGCGGCGCTGTGGTGGATCATCACCACATCCTGTGAAATCGGCAGGAGACACACCTGTTGCGCTACCACAGATTAGGGCGTCGAATAGGCGGCACCATCAATCTCCCACAAGGAGCACTTATGCGAAAGATCAGGAGCGCGGCGTTGGCCATCGCCATCACCGCACCCTTCCTCCAGATGCCCTCAACGGGGGCAGTCGACGACATCAACACCACGAGACTGCGAGACGCCGTGACAGTGGGCGGCATGCTCGGCCACGAGCGGGTCTTCCAGCGCATCGCCAACAACAACGAGGGCACCCGCGCCTCGGGAACACGGGGCTACAAGCAGTCTGCCAACTACGTCGAGAGAACCCTCACCAACGCCGGCTACACCGTGCGCACGCAGGAGTTCACGTTCCCCTTCTTTCGCAATGTCTCTCCTGCGGAGCTGCAACAACTGACACCGACACCCACGGACTACGAGACGGATACCTTCGAATATTCAGGCTCCGGTGAGGTCATCGGTCAGGTCGTGCCCACCAACGACGTGATGGTGCCGCCCGGCGCGGAGCCCAGCTCCAGCAACTCGGGTTGTGAGCCCGGAGACTTCACACCGGCCTCGACGACCGAAGACCAGGTGGCTCTGATTCAGCGGGGCACGTGCTTCTTCGAGGACAAGGCACGGAACGCCGAAGCCGCTGGTTATGACGCGGTCATCATCTTTAACGAGGGGCAAGAGGGTCGCACCGACCTGCTGACCGGCACCCTGAGTGTCCCCTTCGACATCCCGGTGGTGGGGCTCTCGTTCGCCGACGGTGCCGCCCTGTACGAGGCAACCCAGGATGGTCCCGTAACGGTACGCGTCTTCACCGACACGCAGACCAACCTTGCGGCCACGACCAAGAACGTGATCGCCAGCCTGCCTGGTGGCAACAACGACAAGGTCGTGCTCGCGGGTGGCCACCTGGACTCTGTGGCCGATGGGCCGGGGATCAACGACAACGGCAGTGGGACAGCCACGCTCCTCGAGATCGCCGAACAAATGGCCGAGCTCGACATCCATACTCGGCAGAAGCTGCGCTTCGCGTTCTGGGGAGCGGAGGAGTCCGGCCTGCACGGCTCGACGAACTACGTCAACGAGCTGAGCAACGCCCAACTCGGCAGGGTGAAGGCATACCTCAACTTCGACATGGTCGGCTCACCCAACTACGTGCGTTTCGTGTTCGACGGCAATGGCTCGGACCTAGAGCCAGCTGGACCTCCGGGGTCAGCCCAGATCGAGCGTATCTTCAACCGCTATTTCAGCTCGCAGGACCTCGAGTCGGATCCAACTCCGTTGGGTGGTACCAGTGACTACGCGCCCTTCATGGACGTCGGCATCCCGATCGGTGGAATCTTTACCGGTGCCACCGGCATCAAGACCGAGGAGCAAGCCGAGGTGTACGGCGGCACGGCTGGTGAGGCATACGACAGCTGCTACCACGAGGCATGCGACAGGGTGGATCGGCTCAACACCAAGGCACTCTCTGAGATGTCGGACGCTGCGGCGCACGGCATCATGACGCTGGCAAAGACCAAGTCAGGGTTCTTCGAGGACGGCAGTCTTCGGGTGGGCCAGCGTGTCGTGGTCAAACCAGGAGCGCGATTCGGTCAAGTCAGCAGGTAATTTCCGGCTGGGAGACGCCCGGATGCCGACAGCTGCGTCAGTGGTGACGATCTTGCACCTGAGGGAACCCTGAGAGTGCAAGATCGTCACAACTCCGCGCACCGCCGCTTCTGGGGACGGGTCGGGGGGTGCGTTTCAGTATCGTGCGCTGTGCGCGAACAGGAGCCCGAGTGCCGTGGCTTTGTCGGTCGGGGCCGCTACTGTCTCTCACGTGACTCCAACAACCTCATCATCTATTGAGATGAACGGTGGCAGCGGGGCAGCAGGCCTCGATGACCACATCTACCAGCGGCTCCTGAAGGAGCGCATCGTTTTCCTCGGGTCCGAGGTCAAGGACCAGAACGCCAACGCGATCTGTGCCCAGATGCTGCTTCTCAATGCCGAGGACCCCGACAGCGACATCTTTCTCTATATCAACTCACCTGGCGGTTCCGTCGACGCAGGTATGGCGATCTACGACACGATGCAATACATCTCCAACGATGTGGCCACCGTGGGTATGGGTCTGGCCGCGTCGATGGGGCAGTTCCTGCTCTGTGCGGGCGCCAAGGACAAGCGTTATGCCCTGCCGCATGCGCGGATCATGATGCATCAGCCGTCCGGCGGCCTCGGTGGTTCGGCCTCCGACATCAAGATTCAGGCCGAGCAGTCGCTCTACATCAAGAAGGTGATGTTCGAGCTGATCTGCAAGCACACCGGCCAACCGGTTGAGCAGGTCGAGCGCGACGCCGACCGAGACCGCTGGTTCACCGCCGATCAGGCCAGGGAGTATGGCTTCATCGATCACGTGGTGGAGCAGGCGACCGAGGTGTCTAACGAAGGCAAACCAAAGAACACAGGGAGCTCGCAATGACCGCCAACCTGGACCTGGCCTCTGCCCTGGGCGCCGCGGCCGCGAGCAGTTCGATAATGCCGCTGCACCAGCAGACGGCGCCGCGGGCCGAATATTTCATCCCCCAGTGGGAGGAGCGCACGTCTTACGGCGTACGCCGCATCGACCCGTTCGCCAAGCTCTTCGAGGACCGCATCATCTTCCTCGGCACCCCGATCAGCGACGACATCGCCAACGCCGTGATGGCGCAACTCCTCTGCCTGCAGTCGATGGACAACGAACGCGACATCAGCATCTACATCAACTCACCCGGGGGGTCGTTCACGGCTCTGACCGCGATCTACGACACCATGCGCTACCTCAAACCCGATATCCAGACCGTATGTCTGGGCCAGGCCGCTTCGGCGGCCGCGGTGCTGCTTGCCGCCGGGACCAAAGGTAAGCGCTTGGCGCTGCCGAACAGCCGCATCCTGATCCACCAGCCGTACACCGAGGGCACCTACGGGCAGGCCAGCGATATCGAGATCCAGGCCAACGAGATCCTGCGGATGCGCTCCATGCTCGAACAGATGATCTCCGACAACACCGACAGGTCTGTCGAGGACGTGAGTCGAGACATCGAGCGCGACAAGATCCTCACCGCTGAGCAGGCCATCGAGTACGGCCTGATCGATCAAGTGTTGGAGTCGGCAAAGGAGACACTGGCGAACGCCTGAGGCGAGATACCGGGGGTTGACCGCGTCGACAGGTACGGTCAGCATGGATTGGCAGGTCTGG
>JACCZJ010000364.1 GCA_013696065.1 Nocardioidaceae bacterium | reverse complement strand
TCCATACGGTAGACGTGGTCGGCGCCGAAGACCACGATGATGTCGGGCTGCTCGTCGGTGATCAGGTTCATCGACTGGTATATCGCGTCGGCGCTGCCCTGATACCACTGCTTGCCCAGCCGCTGTTGGGCCGGGACTGTGGTGACGTAGTTGCCCAGCAGAGGGGACATGCGCCACGTCACGGAGATATGGCGGTCAAGCGAGTGCGACTTGTACTGAGTCAGCACGCAAAGCTGGCGGATGCCAGCGTTCACCAAGTTGGAGAGCGCGAAGTCGATGAGGCGATAGCTCCCTCCGAAGGGAACCGCCGGTTTGGCCCTGTCCAGGGTCAACGGCATCAATCGCTTGCCCTCGCCACCAGCGAGCACGATTCCCAACACCTTCGGCTTGACCATGCTTGACCATACTGTGGCGGGGCACTCCCGGCCGATCGGCTACCTCACGGATGAGACGCTAAGGTCGGCAGATGCGCGTCGGTCTGCTCACTCGCGAGTATCCGCCCGAGGTTTATGGCGGTGCGGGGGTGCACGTGGACTTCCTAGTCCAGCATCTTCGCCAAATCCCAGGGGTCGACGTAGATGTGTCGTGCATGGGGGCGGAACGCCCTGACGCGCGTGCGTTCGCCGAGCAGGACAGTCGCTTCCCTGACGGCAACGCCGCCCTTCACGTCTTGTCCACCGACATCGCGATGACAGCCCACTGTGGCGAGGCCGACATCGTCCACTCGCACACGTGGTACGCCAACATGGCCGGCCATCTCGCAGCCATGCTCAACGACATCCCCCACGTCGTCTCAGCACACTCCTTGGAGCCTCAACGACCGTGGAAGGCCGAGCAACTCGGCGGCGGCTACCGGCTCTCGTCCTGGGCGGAACGCACCGGCTTCCTCGGGGCCGACGCCGTCATCGCTGTGAGTCGAGGTATGGCGGTCGACGTCTTGGGGGCATACCCCGAAATCGATGAGGAACGTGTCCACGTCATCTACAACGGCATCGACGCACAGGTCTACCATCACGACTCCGACACCGATGTCGTCGAAGCCCTCGGCATCGATCTGTCTCGGCCGTATGTCGCGTTCGTGGGACGTATCACCAGGCAGAAGGGCGTGCCCCACCTGCTGCGCGCCGGACTGCGATTCGACCCCGAGGTGCAGATCGTCCTGCTGGCCGGCGCCGCCGACACACCCGAACTCAAGGCGGAAACTGACGGAGGCATCGCCGCGCTCCAGGGCAGTCGGGACGGAGTCGTCGTGGTCAGCGAGATGCTGCCGCGCGAGAGCGTTCGGCAGGTGCTGTCCCATGCGTTGGCTTTCTTGTGTCCCTCCGTCTACGAGCCGCTCGGCATCGTCAACCTCGAAGCGATGGCATGCGAGACAGCCGTAGTGGCCAGTGCGGTGGGCGGTATTCCTGAGGTGGTGGCCGACGGTGAAACCGGTCTGCTGGTGCCCTACACGCCTGACGACACTGCTCGCTTCGAGGCGGGTCTGGCCGACCGTGTCAACCAGCTCGTCCGCGACCCTGGCCTGGCCCGCCGGCTCGGCGAGGCAGGTCGCGCACGCGCCGTCTCGTCATTCGACTGGGCATCAATAGCCCACGAGACAGCGGATCTCTACCGCAGCCTGCTCTAGTCAGCTATTCGGAGAACTCGTCGGGATGGGGGCCGATGCGCATGCCCGACTCGAGCTTGGCGATCTGCAGGCGGTCGTCGTCGTCGAGGATGAGATCGAACAGGTCCAGGTTGCTTGCCATCCGGTCCCTGTTTACAGACTTGGGTATGACGACATTGCCCAGGTCGAGATGCCACCTCAAGATGACTTGAGCTGCCGACACGTCATGCTTGTCAGCGATGGCGACGAGCGTCTCGTCACGCAGGTGGTCACCGCCCCTGGCGATGGGGCTCCACGCTTCGGTGGCGATGCCGTGCTCGGCATGGAAGTCGCGCAGGTCAGCCTGCGGCAACCAGGGGTGCAGCTCGATCTGGTTGATCGCCGGCACCACCTCTGCCTCGTCTAGCAGACGCTGCAAGTGGGCGGGCTGGAAATTCGAGACCCCGATCGCCCGGACTCGCTCGTCGGCATACAGCTTTTCGAAGGCTCTCCACGTGTCGACGTACTTGTCGAGGGCTGGGGCTGGCCAGTGAATGAGATACAAGTCGAGGTAGTCGAGGCCGAGACGCTCCATGCTGGCCTCGAAGGCCGCGAGCGCGGAGTCGTGGCCGTGGTCGGAGTTCCAGCACTTGGTCGTGACAAAGAGGTCCTCGCGGGCAAGGCCGGAGTCCGCGATCGCCTGGCCCACCGCGGTTTCGTTCTTGTAGAGCATCGCCGTGTCGATGTGGCGATAGCCGACCTCGAGGGCGTCGCTGACGGCCTGTCGGGTTTCGTCGTCTGGCACCAGGAAGACGCCAAAACCGACCTGGGGAATCTCGCCACCATTGTTGAGCGGCACTGACGGGATCTGGGGCACAGGCAAACCGTAGTCGAAGTCCCGGTTCTCTACCGCAGCCACGGCTCTCGCTGCCGGTCAGCGCGCGGCCACGACAGTGCTGGTTCCGAGGGCGTTAACTGGCTTCAGCACACTGGTAACCGGGAGGGATCATGCAACGAATGCGACGCGGCAGTCTGACCATCTTGTTGGTCGCTTTGGTTGTCACTGCACCCACTGTCGGCTGGCTCACGACGGGCTCGGAAGCCGCCAGCAGCCAGGGCCAGCGTTTGTGCCGCGGTGTTCCGGCGGCGATGGTGGGCACCGTCGGGCGCGACCGGCTGGTTGGCACACCGGGTCGCGACGTCATTGCCGCGTTGAGCGGCTACGACATGGTTTCCGGCAGGGGCGGCAATGACCTGATCTGCGGCGGGGAGGGAGCCGATCACTTGGATGGTGGTCCGGGCGATGACGAGCTGAGGGGACGAGGCAATGGAGTCACGCGCGGCGAGCCCATCACGCACGACGGTGACTGGCTGACAGGCGGCCGCGGAGATGACCTCCTGTTCGGGGGTGGGGAACAGGGCAAGGACTTCGCGGACTGTCGGACCGTGCCCGCGGCGGTGACTGCTGACCTGGGGCTCTTAAGGGTGAGTGGACCGGGCATCGGCGCTGACCGGGTCGACGGCGACGTGGAGGTCGTCATAGGCAGCACCTACGGCGACCGGCTACGCGGGTCGGCGCGGCGGGACGAGCTCTGGGGAGCTGCCGGGGACGACCGGATCGCGGGACTCAGTGGTCGGGATCGGCTGTACGGCGACCTACACGTGGGAGCCACCCGACACGGCAACGATCGGTTACGGGGCGGCGCTGGCCGCGACATCATCGACGGCTCCCTCGGACGAGACAGGCTGTGGGGAGGTGCCGCCGGTGACAACATCACCGGCGGGCTGGGGTCGGACCGGGTCGGCAGCGGTCGGGGCGCCGACTACGTATTGGCCGACGTCTACTGCTGCGTTCCCCGTGAGGGCGGTGACGACGTCATCATCACCGGCCCGGGCGACGACGGCGTGGACAGCTACTGGGGCGACGACGTGGTCCGCACTGGCCCGGGAAACGACCGGGTCGACGATTACGGCGGGCGCGACACGATGCGGCTGGGCGCCGGACGAGACGAGCTCACCGCCACCTTCAAGTCGGGTGCGGACATCTCCGGTGGACCCGGACGCGACGACGCTCTGGTCGATGCTGTCCGCCGGGGTGGGTTGACCTGGGACCTCGGGTCGGGACAGGTAACCGCGCCGGTCAAGGCCCGATTGGGTGGCTTCGAGATCGTGTCGGCCACCGATTACGCTGACCGAATCACCGGGACCAGCGCTGACGAGCAGTTCTACGTTTTCGCTGGCAACGACCGGGTGCGGGCGCGCGGTGGTGACGACTACATCGCCACCTACAACGGCTCCGACTTCCTGAATGGCGGCAACGGGACCGACCGCGGCCACGCCGGCACCGACGCCGACACGTGCACGAAGGTGGAGAGAACGGGAGGCTGCGAGCACGTGCGCTGAGCACACCGCTGCAACCCTGCAAGGCTGGCCTGAACTAAGAGGGGTTCTTGTGTGAGCGCACTTCCGGCCGGCGGCACGGTCCGGCCCATCAAGCGTTGGGGGGAGCCGGTGATGCATGCGCCCTGCCGGCCGGTCACGAGTTTTGACCTCGAGCTGCACTCGCTCGTCGCCGACCTGGTCGCCACCATGTATGCCGCCGAAGGAGTCGGCCTGGCCGCCAACCAAATAGGCGTCGACCTCAAAGTCTTCGTCTTTGACTGTCCCGATTCAGAGGGGCGACCCCACTCAGGTGTGGTGTGCAATCCGGGCGTGGGGGTTCCCGCAGGTCGAAGGCGCGTACTCGACGATGGCGACGAGGGGTGTCTGTCGCTTCCGGGTGCGTTCATCGGCTGCGCGCGTCCCGACTTCGCCGAGGTCACGGGCGTGGACATGCACAACCGCCCGGTGATCTACGCCGGAGAGGGATTGCTGGCGCGCTGCCTGCAACACGAGACAGACCATCTCGACGGCATAGTTTTCGCAGACAGACTGTCGGGCAGAGCACGCAAGAAGCTTTACGCGGAGGCGACGCAGATGGAAGCGGAATTCCCGGAAGGCTGGCCGGCGGCGAAGCTGTAGCCGCCTCCGACATGGTCAGCCGGTTTCGCCCGATACGCCCGGTCGAGCTCTCGACCTCAAGGAATACATGTTCTGATCCGCCTGGCGAAGCACCTCGCCTGCCGGTACCTCACCGGTAATCTCGGCAACGCCGATCGTCACCCGGACACGCAAGGCGGAGCCACTTATCGCTATTGGCTCCGCGAGCACATTGTGCACCCGGTTGCTGAGCTCGGCCGCCTCATCGAGGGTCAACGGGTAGGCCACGATGACGAATTCGTCGCCGCCGAAGCGTCCTACCGTGTCAGTCTTGCGGACCACCTGATCGAGACGCCCGGCGAGCTCCTTGAGGACTTCGTCCCCGACGAGGTGCCCCTGCTCGTCGTTGACCTGTTTGAAGTCGTTGAGGTCGGCGAAGAGGACACAGCCAGTATGTCCGTCGGCCGCGGCGGCCGCGACGACGGCGTCGAGCCGGTTGAGGACCACAACGCGGTTTGGCAGGCCGGTGAGTGGGTCCCGCCGGGCCTGTTGGGTGAGCCTGACGGCCTGCGACTTCTCCTCAGTGACGTCGGTGATCTGGCAGAGCAGGCTCGACCGGCCGGCCACATCAGGCAATGGGGCGGCGTGGACCAATCCCCAGAACTCGGCGCCGTCGGGGCGCCGCAGCCTCAACTCTTTCCTGAGGAGTCGCTGATCCTCGCTCAGCAGGCTTCTGAGTTGCTGACTTAGAGGTTCACCCTCGGTCACCACCATCACATCGTCGACAACCCGGGCGCTCATGTCGATTTGCGGCACACCCAGGAGCGTTGCCGCTGCCCGGTTGATCCTCGTCATGATCAGACCTTGATCGACCTGACTGAACTCGACGATGCCCACTGGAGCGTTGTCGAAAGCCAGCCTGAACCGCTCCTCGCTGAGCCGCAACGCGAGCCGATCCTCGGCAGCGCGGTCGCGTAATCGTTGCTGGTAGATGGCGATGGCAGCCTGCGCCGTGAAAAGCTCGGCGATGGTGCGCAGAACTTCGCTAGGCAACTCGGCACCGGCATGCGCCGCCAGGGACAACGCCCCCACGAGGATGCCGTCAGGCGACCGCAAGGGCGCAACGAGTCTGTTAAGTGATCCCCAATGCGACTCGTCCCCCAAGAGCAGGTGGGAATCGTCGTGGTGCTCGTAGACCATGTGGTCGAAGAACGGTCGTGGGTCTCGGCAAAGGCGAAGCTGCCCCCACGTCTCGCCTGTCTCCAGGAGCTGATTCCACCGGCCCACCGACGTCGTGTGACCTACGAGGCGCTGGGCGTCCTCGCCCGAGCATGCCGTCACCTCCATCAAGTCCCGGTGGACGGTGTGCATGACCACAAAGTCGCAATTCAGCAGTTCGTGCACGGCATCGCAAATTTCTTGCAAAGCAGGCAGCGAGTCGGTGGTGGAACTCGACGTCGCCAGGGTGTCTCGGAGACGACGCATCGAGTCTGCGGCAAGACCCATGCCGGCGATCCCCATGTCGGGAAGATCCCTTCTCTCCTCTGCTGCGTATCCGGCCGAGACAAATCTCAGGCACATCCAGACAACCCACGCGAGGCGAAGCTGTCGTCATACCAGCCCGAACGGCGCTCGATACCTCGCCCGATGCAGACTATGCGATTCACCGATCGTATGTCGCTGCAGACGAAGGTGTTTAGCCAGTCGAATCTGAGGAGCTCGTCGCCACAGTGTCAGCCGCCAGTGAGGCGACGCCGACGACGTCTCCGATCACCACGATCGCGGGAGCCCGCATCTGCTGCTCAGCAGCGTCGGCGGCAAGCGTCCCGAGGATGGAGGTCATGGTCCGCTGTGAGCTGGTGGATCCGTCCTGAACCACCACCGACATCGTGTCAGCGGGCTTGCCACCGGCGAGCAGTGCGTCGCAGATCGCTCCCAGATTCTCGATCGCCATCAGCAACACCAGCGTCCCGCGTAGCTGCGCCAGAGGCTCCCATGCGACCAACGAATCTGGATGTCTTGGTGGCAGATGGCCGGAAACCACGGTGAAATCATGCGCGACACCACGGTGTGTCACGGGCACGCCCGCCAACGCGGGTACAGCAAGGGAACTCGAGATACCGGGGATCACCTGACAACGAATCCCAGCCGCCGCACATGCGAGAACCTCCTCGAAACCGCGGCCGAAGACAAAAGAGTCACCCCCCTTGAACCGGACCACACTCTTGCCGGCCAGGGCACGCTCGACGATGACGGCGTTGATCGCTTCCTGACTCGCGGACCTGCCGCGGGGGAGCTTGGTGGCGTCGATGAGCTCGACGTCAGGTGCGAGCTCTGCCAACAGCTCGCGCGGAGCCAACCGGTCGGCGACCACCACGTCGGCCTCCTGAAGGGCCCGCCTCCCGGCGACCGTGATGAGTTCCGGATCACCTGGGCCGCCTCCCACCAGCACCACTCCAGGTTCTCGAACCCGGTCCTTTGGTGCCGCGATCTCGCCGTTCCTCAACCGGGCGACGATTTCGTCCCGGACAGCCGCTGACCGCTGCGGATCCCGACTCCCCAGCACGGCGACAGTCAACGGGCCGTGGCGTCCGCTGGCAGGTGTCCAGGCGGTCGCAGCTTGGGCTTCGTCGCTTCGCACGCAAAAGATGTGGCGCTCCTCTGCTTCAGCCGAAACTGTCTCGTTGACGTGGCGTTGGTCCGTGGCTACGACGACGTACCACGCGTCTTCGAGATCCCCAGGCTGGTAGGGGCGCTTATGCCAGACGACATCGCCGGCCAGGGCGTGTCCTTCGACAGCAGGCGTCGTGACGGGCGAGATCACCTCCACTCGGGCACCTGAGTTGATCAGCAAGGGGAGCCGCCGTTGTGCCACTTTTCCGCCGCCGATCACCACCACGCGACGACCGTCCAAACGCAACCCAGCAAGGTACGGCACAGAGTCGGTGTCGTCAACCACCAAGCAACCGTATGTCTGCTTGGGTGCAAGCCATGGATCGTCTCATGGGTCGAGTTGCGGTCTTGCTCACGGGTCGAGTTGCGGTCTCCCCCAAGGGCCGAGTTGCGGTCTCCCCCAAGGGCCGGATCGCAAGCTCTTGCAGAGCTAGATCGAATGGTCTCCACTTGACGGATGCGCAGTCGGCGATCACGTTATACGCATGACTATCGAGAGACCACGCGCAGAAGATCCCTACGCCAAGCTGTCGAAGGTGGCGTCATTCGCTGCCACTAGTAAGGCGTTCACCGATGGCTCGCCACTGCCCGACGAGCAGGCGAGCCACGACGGCAACACATCTCCGCAACTGAGCTGGTCTGGTGCTCCGGAGGGGACCAAAAGCTTTGTGGTGACATGTTTCGACCCTGACGCTCCCACGCCATCAGGCTTTTGGCATTGGACGGTGGTGGACCTTCCCTCGGACATCACCGATCTCGAAGCCGGTGCGGGCGCCTCTGACGACGCCCTGCCGACGGGTGCCTTCCACGTGCGCAGCGACACAGGCGAAAAGGCGTTTTCCGGTGCGGCACCGCCCGAAGGCGACCACACCCACCGGTACTACTTCGTCGTGCACGCTGTTGGCGAGGAGTCCCTCGGCGTGGATGGCGACGTGTCACCTACCGTGGTGGCATTCAACCTGGCATTCAAGACACTGGGCCGCGCGGTGATCGTGGGGACCTACCAGCTCTGATCTGTCAGACTGACCCGTTGTGCGCGCTGCGATGGGACTTTGGTATGCCGTCGCGCGTTTGAGCTTCAGGCGCTATTCGACGTACCGCGCCGCCACCTTTGCGGGAATCTTCACCAACTGCGCGTTCGGAGCGATCGTCTGCTTCACCTACATCGCGGTATGGAAGGAGAACCCGACCGCCGGTGGGTATGACGTGACCGACGCTGTCACCTATGTCTGGCTCGGCCAAGCCATGCTCATGACGACCGCCATGTGGAGCGGGGGCGCCACCGATGACCTCGCCGCCCGGATCAAGAGCGGCGACGTCGCCTTGGATATGCATCGACCAGTGAGCCTGCTGCGGTGGTACGTGGCCAGTGACCTCGGTCGTGCGTTCTATCACCTGCTCACCCGTGGACTGGCGCCGACCATCGTCGGCTCTTTGCTCTTCGACCTGCGCTACCCGCCAGATGCGTTGACCTGGCTGATCTTTTCGATGTCGGTGGTCTTGGCGGTCACAGTGAGCTTCGGGGTGCGGATGCTCGTCTCGGCCAGTGCCTTTTGGCTATTGGACGACACCGGAGTCAAACAGCTCGCGGCCGTGTGCGCCACGTTTTTCTCCGGGTTGACGGTGCCGCTCGTGCTCTTCCCGGGGTGGACGCACGAGGCCGCCTCGCTCCTACCGTGGGCGTCGTATCTCCAGATCCCGGCCGATCTCTGGCTGGGCAAGCACACCGGCTGGGAGGTTCCCCTCGCCCTGGGTTTCCAGGCCCTGTGGACGGTTCTGCTTCTTTGGGCCTGTCATGGGGTCCTGTTGTTGGCCAACCACAAAGTGGTGGTGCAAGGTGGCTAGCATCGTGCGCGGCGTCGGCTGGAACCTCCAGGCCTACCTGGTGCTGGCGCGGATGTGGATCCGGGTGTCGATGACGTACCGAGCGTCCTTCGTGACCTTGGCCCTCGGCCAGTTCTTCATCACCGGCCTGGACTTCGTCGGCATCGCGATCATGTTCTCCAAGGTCGATACCCTCGGTGGTTTCACACTTGCTGAGGTTGCCTTCCTGTATGGCGGATCAGCACTGTGTCTCGGCATCGCCGACCTATTGTTGGGCAACATCGAACGGCTCGGCGTTCGGATCCGGATGGGCACCTTCGACACCATGCTGGTGCGACCCGTCTCCGTCTTCGTGCAAATGTGCGCCGACGAATTCGCGCTGCGTCGCCTCGGCAGAATCACCCAGGCGATTGCGGTGTTCGTCTGGTCTGTCACCGCACTTGACATCGACTGGACCGCCGCGAGGATGGCCATGCTCCCCTATCTGGTGGGGACGGGAGCCGTCATCTTCTTGGCGATCTTCACCCTGGGCGCTGCCGTGCAGTTCTGGACCGCTGACTCTTCTGAACTGGCCAACGCCTTCACCTATGGTGGCAGCACCCTCGCCTGCTTCCCGTTGACGATCTATCCCCGCGAGGCGATCAGGGCGCTGACTTTCGTCGTACCCCTGGGTTTCGTGAACTGGTACCCCAGCCTGTTCATCTTGGACAAGCCGGACCCTCTCGGTCTGCCCTCGGGTGTCGAGTTCGCCGGACCGATTGCGGCCGCGCTGCTGAGCCTGTTGGCAGCGGTGTTATGGCGCTACGGGATCCGCCGCTACCAAAGCACCGGGAGCTGATGGTGTCCGTCATCGAGGTCGTCAATGTCCGCCGTGACTTTACGGTGCGCAAGAGAGCGGGGCGTTTTCGCCGCCTCGGGGTCGTGGTGACCGCCGTCGAAGAGCTGAACTTCG
This sequence comes from Nocardioidaceae bacterium, assembly GCA_013696065.1. Taxonomy (GTDB): domain Bacteria; phylum Actinomycetota; class Actinomycetes; order Propionibacteriales; family Nocardioidaceae; genus JACCZJ01. The sequence goes on along the minus strand of JACCZJ010000364.1, from coordinate 702 downwards.
TGGTCGAACGCGGTGAGATGGTCGGCTACATCGGACCTAATGGGGCCGGGAAGTCCACCACCATCAAGATGCTCACCGGCATTTTGGTGCCATCCTCGGGTCAGCTCACGGTCGCGGGTTTGACCCCCTCGGTTCACCGCACTCAGCTGGCCCGCAAGATCGGGGTGGTATTCGGTCAGCGCACGACGCTGTGGTGGGATCTGGCCTTGCGAGACTCGTTCGACCTGCTGCGCCGGATCTATCGGATCCCCGACGCGAGGTTCCGCGCGAACATGGCAACGTTCACTGACCTGCTCGACCTGGGACCCCTGCTCGACACCCCGGTGCGGCAACTCTCCCTCGGCCAACGCATGCGCGGTGACATAGCTGCGGCCTTGCTGCACGATCCCGAGGTGGTCTACCTCGACGAGCCCACCATCGGGCTCGACGTCGTCAGCAAGGCCAACCTCCGTGACTTCCTGCGTCAGACCAATCGCGAGCGTGGCACCACGGTGCTGCTCACGACTCATGACTTGGACGACATCGAGCAGCTCTGCTCACGCGTCATGGTGATCGACCGAGGCCGGCTCGTGTACGACGGAGCGCTGGCCGGGCTGCACAAGCTTGGCGGCGCCCGTCGCACCCTGGTCGTCGATCTCGTCGAGTCGGCCCCCGCACTTGAGCTGCCTGGCGCCGAAACCATTCGAGTGGAGGGGCCCAGGC
>JACCZJ010000357.1 GCA_013696065.1 Nocardioidaceae bacterium | reverse complement strand
CCCAGTTCCGCACGAGGTTCGATCCCCAGTAATGCAAGGTCATCGCATAGTGCTCGCGGAGGCTCTCGTCGTGGCGCACCTCCAAGCCAGCGTCGTGCGCTGCTCCTATCACCCGGGCGGGCGAGGGAAGCTCACCGTCCGGGAACACGTAACGGTCGGTGAATGCCCCCGGCCACGCGGAGGCATGTCCGTCCGGACGGGTGATGCAGTGGTTGAGCAGCCGGCCACCTGGGCCCACAAGCTCTCGCAGCTGGCGGAAGTATGTCGAGTAGCGCCGTACGCCGACGTGTTCGAGCATCCCGATCGAGGACACCGCGTCATACGGACCGTCGGTCACATCGCGGTAGTCCAACTCGAGGATGTGCACCCGGCCCTCCAGCCCGGCGGACCGGACGGCGTCGCGTGCGAATGCCGCCTGTTCGGGCGACAACGTGATGCCTGTTGCGTCGACACCATGGTGTCGAGCGGCATGGAGCACCATGGCCCCCCACCCGCAACCAACGTCCAGCAAACGCATTCCCGGTCGCAGCCCGAGTTTGCGGCAGACGAGGTCCAGCTTGGCGTCCTGAGCTTCCTCGAGCGTCGCGTCGGGCTTTTCGAAGAGGGCGCACGAGTAGGTCATGGTGGGGCCGAGCACCAGCTCGTAGAAGGCGTTGGACATGTCGTAATGGCGGCGTACGGTCTCGGCATCGATTCTGCGGGTGTGGTGAAACAGGTTGCGCCGCCACCGAGGCGGTAGCTCGACGGCGGGACGAACCGGCTGGAGCCGCCATTGCGGCCCCCCCGAGCGTGCCAACGACGCCACGGTCGCCGGCGAAGGCCGGTGCAGCTTCCACTGCTGCATCAGCTGAAGCGCCAGGTACGGGTCTCCGGGATGCACCCCGGAGAGTTCGAGGTCGCCAGCGACGTAAGCCCGCACGAGCCCGAGGTCACCCGGGGCTGTCAGGAGCGAGACGAGTGCGCGTTGATTGGTGAGGTGCAGGTGGACAGCGCTGTCGGGGGGTCCGGCGACACTCGCGTCCCAGGCCGTCAGGCGCAACGGCGGCGGATCTTCTGCCAGTTTGATGACGATATCGGCGGCGCCCATGAGACCACTCCTAAGTCGGACATATCCATCATTCCCCCTCGGCATGGGCGGCTCAAATCCGGTGTCTTGTCCAACGTCGCGGCTAGGGTCGACAAGGAGGATTGACAGCTTGATCAGCGCAGGGGAGGTGTGGATGCGAGTCCTGCTCGCCCTCGGCGGCAACGCCATGAGTGGACCTGGGGGCAGCACCAAGCCGGAGGACCAAATCGCTGGCGTGCAGCAGTCGATGGCCAGTGTCGCGGATCTCATCGTTGCCGGTGTCGAAGTGGTGCTCACGCATGGCAACGGACCTCAGGTGGGGAGTCTCCTGGTCATGAACGAGGTGTCGGCTTCGGTGGTGCCGCCCCTGCCTCTCGACTGGTGCGGCGCCCAAACCCAAGCCACCTTGGGGTTCATCATGCTCAACGCCCTCGAGGCCGCCATGGCAGAGCGCGGCGCCGCGCGGTCTACCGTCGCCGTGGTGACGCGGACTCTCGTATCTGTCGATGACGGGGGCTTCAGCCACCCAAGCAAGCCCATCGGGCGATACCTCACGCGCGAGGAGGCGACCGTGCTCATTGAGCACGGACAGCACTTCGAGGATCGCGGTGAGCGAGGTTGGCGCCGAGTGGTCGCGTCACCGGAGCCACTGGAGATACTCGAAGTATCTGTGATCGCCCAGTTGATGCGGGCCGGCCATATCGTCATCGCGAATGGCGGCGGAGGCATCCCGGTCGTGCGCGATTCCGACGGCTGCCTTCGCGGCGTGGAAGCGGTCATCGACAAAGACTTGGGGGCTGCCCTGCTGGCACGCAATCTCGGTGTCGACCGGCTTGTCATCGCGACCGACGTGGAGGCCGCGGTTCTCGGGTTCGATGGTCCTGATGCCCAGCCGCTGGGCACAGTCTCGGTAGCAGATCTGCGTGGGTACGCCGCGGACGGCCACTTTGCCAGCGGCTCGATGGGGCCGAAGGTCGAGGCGATCTGCCGTTTCGTCGAGGCCACCGGCAGGCCTGGTGCGATCACGAGTTTGGCGAACATCGTGGCGACCGTTCGAGGCGAGGCGGGGACGTTCGTCATACCTGCTGGTGATGGCGCTTCCGCCACGCGAGACGGCCGCGGAACCTGAATCGAGTAGCGGCCGAGCCGGTCACGATCCAGAGATCGCAAACGTGCCCTGGTGGGTGGCGCCAGGCTCGAGGATGATCAGGTCGACGCCGCTGTTAAACGCGTTCACAGGGCACGTCATCGGCTCCACCGCCAGGGCGCATCGAGGTCTGTCCGGCAGCTTGTCGCCGCTGAAGAGCTGCACCCAGCGGTATGTCGAATCGACGCATAGTGCTGCCGACCGGCCCGAGTCGGGGTCGCGCAGCAGGGCCACCTGGCCTTCCGTCACGCCGCCGAAGGGATCATCGAACGTGGTGTCGCGAATCAGCCTGGCCTCAGCGAAGTCGAATGGGCCGCCGATGACCGGTTCGGGGTCCCCGGGAAGCCCGCGCTGGTCGGAGGCGGCTTTCGTCGTGGCGGACAAGGTGAGCTCGCACTCGTCGATGCGGCGCCCGACCGTGAGGTAGGGATGTGCGCCCTGGCCGTAGGGTGCAGCGACAGCGCCCACGTTCACCGCAGCGGTCTGTACCCGCAGCCCCTTGTCACTCAAGGTGTAGTCGACAGTGAGGTCCAGCTCGAAGGGATAGCCTGGTTGAGGATGCAGCGAATACCCCCAGCGGGCTGAGGCGGGCGACCGATCGAGCAACGACCAGTTCACCCACCTGGTCAGGCCATGGATGGCGTTGCCCGCCGCTGCTTCGGAGAGAGGCAGCTGATAGGTCGTGCCACCGAACTCGTAGCGTCCGTCTGCCACGCGGTTCGGCCAGGGGGTAAGCACCTGACCACGACCGCCCGAACACATCTGTGTCGGCGCGTAGCCATCCACGAGCTCCCGCCTCTGCTTGCGCAGAGCCCGCAGCCCTGCGCCCACCTCGACGACCTCAGCCTCGTAGTCGCCATACGACAGTGGAACACCGCGGCCGGAAGGAGCGCTCATGGTCGAACTGTGGCATAGCGACTCCGACATGTCTGGCCGCTTGCTCACAGGCGCAGCAGGCTGCAGGCGAGCCCGGTGAGACTATGTGGATAAATGCAGGTCGGCACGGGCACGGGTTCGATTGGCGGCGAAATGCGCGGCCTCCCGGTCCATCCAGGCCAGCCAGTTCGCCAGGACCCCGGGGCCGTCGCGTTGGATGCCCCGCGCGATCCGCTCCTCTTGGCCGGCCTCGATCCAGACCAGCAGGGACGTGTACGGCGTGTATGCCTGCGCTCCCGACCCGCACCCTTCGAGGATGAGGACCTCCGGTGGAGGCACGTTCACCCATTCGGCGAAGGCTCGAGCATGCCAGTCGTAGCGCTGCCAGTAAGCCGCCCGCCCGCCCGCGAGGGGATGCAACACCTGGTCAGCCAGGCGGGTTTCCAGCCCAGACTCCAGGCCCGTCCAGCCTTCGTAGAGGTCGTCCAGGTGCAGCGTGGTCACGATGAGCCCCGCGTGCTGCAGCGATGTGTGCAGATGGCTGGCGAGAATCGTCTTGCCGGAACCGGCAGGACCGTCGATTGCGACCAGCTTGGTCGAGCCCAGGCGTTCCTTCGCTTCCTGAACGAGCGAGAGGAGTAGCTCCACCCGTTCCGCGTCGTGCCCTGGCTGACTCGGCGTCATGTGCGACCGAAGGTGGACTCCCGAGCGACCAGGGCGAATCCGGCGCGCACGTCTCGGGCAGGACTCGGCATCGCGCCGGTGATGCCCATCCGGTTCAGCAGCATTTCGACCGCACACCTGGCGATCTCCACCTTGTCGGGGACGATGGTGCTCAGCGTCGGCGTCGACCACCGACCGTCCTCGATATCGTCCATGCCGATGACCGCGACGTCGGAAGGTACGCGCAGACCTCGCTCAGCCAGCATCCGCAGCGCACCCAGCGCCAAGATGTCGTTGAAGCAGAAGAGCGCATCGGGCCGAGCGCCGGAGTCGAGCAGTCGCGCTGTCGCGTCCGCTCCCTGCTTGCGTCCGAAGGTGGGTACATCCGCGATCAAGGTCGGGTCCGCGGCGATTCCACGCCATTGCAGGGCCTGCTCGTAGCCTTGGCGCCTCAGCCTTGCCACCCCGGAGCCCGCCGGCGAGTCTGCTTGATTTCCGACCACGCCTACCCGCCGACGACCTAGAGCTAACAGGTGCTCCGTTGCCTCGCGGGCTGCGGCGACGTTGTCGATGGCGATGTGGTCAGCAGATCCCGCGCCCACCTTCTCACCCAGCAGCACCAGCGGGATGTGGCCATCGTGCTCGGCGATCTCCGTTGGTCCAAGCCCGACCGGACTCATGATGAGGCCGTCGATGAGGTGACTGCGGAACCCAGCCATGACCAGCCGCTCCCGGTCGGCCAGACCGTCAGTCTGGTCGATGAGCACCGTCAGTCCATGCTCTTCTGCCGCCTGGACGACGAAACGCGCCAACTCGGCGAAGTAGGGGCTATCGAGTTCGGGGAGGGCCAGCGCGATCAGGCCGGAGCGCCCATGGCGCAGATTGCGGGCCGACAAGTTCGGTCGGTAGCCCAGGATGTCGATCGCAGCTTGCACCCGTTCCCGGGTGGCGGGGGCGACGTGCACGTGACCGGTGACGACGTTGCTCACGGTCTTCACCGACACCCCGGCCTGTTTGGCGACGTCTTGCAACCGTACGGCCACGTCTCCTCCTGGTATCGGACAAACCCGGACGCTTGAACGCTGGACCTAGCCAGAGTTCCTGACCACGATAGAGCCAAGGGGTCTTTACAACGATGTAACGGGCCGTGTACAACGTTGTAATGCACATGCCGCAGAAGAGGACGGCGCAGCCGGATACGGCACCGATACCGTCCGCCGGATGCTCTGCTCGCTCGTGGACCACGCGACTATCGGCAAGGTGACCGTCTCGCTGTGAACCAAAAGCCTGCCGGAACCGGAGTTGCTCGACGCTGTGGGCGCGCCTTCGGGACACACCGAAGCGTCGCTACTAGTTTCGGTGGCACAGGGTCGCGACCCGCACCGCGTCGGGCGCCCAGGTGGCGTGCCCTCCCTGAACAACGTCGACAGCATCGACGGCAGGCTGCGCATTTCGTGGCCCCCGTTCTCGTGGAATGCAATCCGTCCCTCCGTCTCACCAAGGAGAACTCTCGATGAAGCGCTACCAGCCCAGCGTCAGTCCCGCTCTACCTCCGGCTCTGAGCCGGCGAAACTTCTTGTTCATCAGCGCCGGCTCGACCGTAGCCTTTGTCACCGGGTGTGGTGGAGGTAAGGGTGTGGGCGATTCCACACAGGAGGAAGGCGTCGGCGGTTTCAGCGGCGGAGATTACGGCGGGGAGGCGCTCACCCTCGCCTATTGGAACGGCTTCACCGGTGGTGACGGGCCAGCGATGCAGGCGCTGGTCAAGGAGTTCCAGAGTGCGCAGAAGAACATCACGATCAAGAACAACACCGTGGAGTGGGCGGATTTTTACCAGCAATTGCCTGCGGCCGTCCAGGCCAGCAAGGGCCCAGACGTCGGAGTCATGCATCTGGACCAGATCTCTACGAACGCCGCTCGTAGCGTGATCGTTCCGCTCGACGACCTCGCCGAGTCCCTCGGTCTGGAAGAGGGTGACTTCGCCCCCTCGGTGTGGGAGCCGGGCATCTACGACGGCAAGCGGTATGGCATACCGCTCGACGTGCATTCGCTGGCGATGTACTTCAACCAGGATCATTTCGAAAAGGCCGGCATCAGCGCTCCGCCGACCGACGCGGTTAGCCTCGACGAGGCCTGCGCCAAGCTGAAGGAGTCTGGAATCGCAACGCCGTTCTGGATGCCCAACCTGTGGCCGGCCCACCTGATGTTCTTCTCCCTGCTGTGGCAGTTCGGCGGCGGGCCGTACGCCGAGGATGGTTCGGAGGCGACGTTCGGCTCCGAGGCGGGCGTGCAGGCGTTGACCTGGATGCGGGAGCAGGTCGAGAAGGGCTACAGCCCCGACAACGTCAATATCGACAGCCAGTACGTTGCCTTCAAGAACGGTGAGAATTCCATCACCTGGGACGGCATCTGGCAGATCAACGACCTCGAGGCTTCCGGCCTCAACTACGGCGTCGCCCCGATCCCCACTGTCGGAGATGAGCCGGCGGTATGGGCGAACTCGCACAACTTCTTCCTCACGTCGCAGGCGTCGGAGGAGCAAGACCGTGCCGACGCGGCGAAGACCTTCATCGGTTGGATGAGCGAGCAGTCGGCGGCCTGGTCGCAAGCTGGCATGATCCCAGCCCGCAACTCCGCGCGCGAAGAGTCTGCATACACGGACTCGGTGCAGTTCGCGCTCAAGGACCAGACTGAACACCTCCACTTCTTGCCCGGTGTCCCCGGCATCGGAGACGTGACTCCGCAGACAGTCGAGATCGCCGTCAACGAGGCGGTATTGGGCCGGAAGTCACCGCAGGAAGCCCTCTCTCAAGCGCAAGACGACGCCAACCAGCTGCTGGAGGAAAACAGCGAGAAGTTCGGGCTCTGAGCGAATGGCCGCGGACACCGTGGGCACGGCTGGCTCCACGGCGGTGGCCGCAGATCGCAAAGCAGCAAGACGAGGGAACAGCCGCGGCGGGAAACGCGACGACCTCGCGGCTTGGCTGTTCCTGGCGCCGTACCTGGTGCTGTTTTTTGCGTTCATTGCTGCGCCGATCGTGCTGGGGTTGTGGATCAGCTTGCATAGCTGGGATTTCACCCTGCCGAACAAGCCTTTCGTCGGGCTCGGTAACTACCGCGACTTGATCGATCCCGGGTCGGTCTCCTTCGATCCCTTCTGGGACTCGATGAAGGCGACAGGAATCTTCACAGTGTTGAGCGTTCCGCTGCTCTTGATCGTGCCGCTGGGTGTGGCTCTGGTGATGAATCAGCGTTTCCGGGGTCGCACCGTCGTTCGCGCGGTCTTCTTCGCGCCGTACGTTCTGGGCGTCGCCGTGGTGGGGCTGTTGTGGAGGTTTCTGCTGGACACCAACATCGGTGCGATCAACTCCATTCTGGGCGCGCTCGGCCTCCCGGACTCGACCGCCTGGTTGAGCTCACTGCCCTGGGCGTGGGTTGCGCTCGTGGGGGTCACCGTGTGGTGGACACTGGGGTTCAACGCGGTGATCTTTCTGGCCGGGCTGCAAGACATCTCGCCTGAGCTGTTCGACGCGGCCAAGGTGGACGGTGCCAGCTCCTGGCAGCCCTTCCG
>JACCZJ010000350.1 GCA_013696065.1 Nocardioidaceae bacterium | reverse complement strand
AGCTTGCGCCGTGCCTCAGAGATCGCGTCGCGGGAGACCCTGACCGGGTCGCCCACACCGTTGCCCCGCTCGGGGGCGAAGACAGCCACTCCGGCCTGCTTGCCCACCACCTCGAGCTGGTTGACGGCGTTGGGGCGTTGGAGGTCTGCGGCGACCAGCATCGGTGTCCGGCCCTGCTCCTTGAGCCAGCGGCCCAGCTTGCCGGCGAGCGTGGTCTTGCCCGAGCCTTGCAGTCCAGCGAGCATGATGACGGTGGGGGCGTTCTTCGCGAACCGCAGCCGCCGGGTTTCGCCCCCCAAGATCGAGACCAGCTCTTCGTTGACGATCTTGATGATCTGTTGAGCCGGGTTGAGTGCCTGGCTGACCTCCACGCCCTTGGCTCGCTCGCGCACATTCGCGACGAATACCTTGACCGCCGGCAGCGCCACGTCGGCTTCGAGCAGCGCGATGCGGATCTCGCGACAGGTGGCGTCGATGTCAGCCTCGGAGAGCTTGCCCTTGCCGCGGAGATTCTTGAACGTCGCCCCGAGGCGGTCTTGCAGCGTGTTGAACACGAGTGAGTAAGTCCTTGCCGATTGCCGATTGCCGACGGGTGAGGCGGATGGCTGCTGAGGTGTCCGCGATGCCATCGACGTACGTCGGTATGACGTTCGCCCAGCCTACCTGCCGACCCGGTCGGGCAGATGCCTCCCGACCCGCTGGGTCAGCACCGTCACGAGTTGCTCCCGCCAGGGCGACCACGCCTTCGGGCCGGTGGCGAGGGCGTCAGCTTTGGTGAGCACCCCGAGGAGTTCGAGCGTGTCGCGGTCCTCGACTGCTGCCGCCACCCGGCCGATGACGGACAGGCTCTCGAGATCTTCTGACGTGGCGACTTCGACGAGCAGCAGGTGGTGACGCACGAGTCGCCCCACGACGGCGGCATCGGCAGCGTCCCAGCCCAGCCGCCGTACGACAGACTAAGCGATCGGCGTACCCACCTCGCTGTGATCGCCAGGCTTGCCCTTGCCGATGTCATGCAGCAATGCAGCGAGCAGCAGCAGGTCAGGGCGCCGAACCTGCGAGAGCGCCGACGCCACTTCCACGCAGGTCTGCACCAGATGGCGGTCGACCGTGAAGCGATGCACGGCCGACTGCGGCGCCAGATGGCGCACCTGGCGCCATTCGGGCAACCAGACGTCGACGACACCATATTGGTCGAGGCTCTCCCACACGTCGATCAGGGGCGGGCCCGAGCCGATGAATCTGACGAGGAGTTCGCGGGCGTCTTGTGGCCACGGCTCCGGCAGAGGGAGAGACTCTCGACCGAGCCGGGCAGCCGCTGAGTCGGCTAAAACGAGACCCCGTGAAGCTGCCGCTGCGGCAGCCCGGAGAGCCAATTGAGGGTCTTGCTGCGGCGCCGCCCGTTCGCTCAGCACCACCTGACCGCGATGCGCGGCGATGCCGGGGGTGATCGACTCGAGCAGCGGACGGCGCGGACCAGACGCCCGCGGCGGCGTGAGCAACCAGTCGACGTCGCGCAGCGACACTGATGCGAGGTGCGCGATCGCCCTCCCGGTCGACACGACCCGACTGCGCAACGCCTGCACATCGGGCAGGCCCAAGCGTTGGGCAACCTCGGCCCCGTAGTCCGCCACCAGGCGGTCGGAGTGCCTTCCTGTCGTCTCCTGGAGCGCGTCCCTGATCTCCAACAGGTCACCGGTCAAGCGGTTGAGCTCCGCCGACGGTATGTCGACGAGCCAGCTTGCCAAGAGCGCCCGCATGTCCGTCACATCGCGCAAGCCGCCGTGGGCCTCTTTGAGGTCTGGAGTGGTGGAGTGAGCGAGGTCCCCGAAGCGGGCCCAGCGCTCGCGCGTCATCTTGGCCATGCCGGGCAGGCGCTTCTTCGCGCCTTGGCGCCAGTCAGCCATCAGCTGGGTGCGGCTACTCATCGTCAACGAGGCGTCGCCCGCCACATGCCGGGCGTCGAGCAGACCGAACGCCACACGTAGGTCGTCGGCGGCGACCTGGCGCAGCTCCGACTCGGTGCGCATCGCGTGGTCGAGGCTCACCTTGGCGTCCCACAGCGGGTACCAGAGGCGCTTGGCCAGCTCCGTCAACACCCCGACGTCATAGTTGTCACGCGCTACCAGCACCACGTCCAGGTCGCTGTGCGGGGACAGCTCGCCGCGGCCGTAGCCACCCACCGCCATGACGGAGACACCCGGTCCGACGGCGGGAACCCCGTCAGACCGGGCGATCTCGGCCCATAGATCGCGTAGGCGTCGATCCGCCGATGCTGCTCGAACGACTCGCTGTTCAGACCGCGTCGGCGTCAGATTCACCGGTGCGAACCCGGACCACCGTCTCGACCGGGGTGACCCAGACCTTGCCGTCGCCGATGCGTCCGGTCTGGGCGCTCTTGACGATCACGTCCAGCAGGTCTCTGACCTCGCCATCTTCGATGACGACCTCGAGGCGCACCTTGGGGATGAGCGCGATGTCGTACTCCGCGCCGCGGTAGCCCTCAGTATGACCTTTCTGCCGTCCGTAGCCGCTGGACTCCGTGACTGTCATGCCGGTGACACCGAATGACTCGAGCGCCGAGCGCACGTCCTCCAGTTTGTGCGGTTTGATCACCGCCGTGATGAGCTTCATGCGTTCACGCCTTCCTTGTCAGCCGCGACAGGCACCTGCGCCTGGAGACGCATCCCCGTCATGCCTTGGTGCAGGTCGTATGCCGTTTCGGCGTGCTCGAGAGAGTCGATGCCCATGACTTCTTCTTCCTCGTCGATGCGGAAGCCCATGGTCATGTCGATCAGTTTGCCGATTACCAAGGCCACAGTGAAGGAGAAGGCTCCGACGGCCGCGACAGCGACCGCCTGCTTGCCGAGCAAGGTCAGCCCGTCACTGCCTCCACCGTAGAGGAGCCCGGTGGCGCCTACCACGCTCGAAGGTGCCGCCAGCAGCCCGATCGCGATGGAGCCGACCGCACCACCAACGAGGTGCACTCCCACCACATCGAGGGAGTCATCGAAGCCGAAGCGGTACTTGAGGCTCACGGCGAAGGCGCACGCGGCACCGGCGATCAGGCCGAGCGCGAGGGAGCCGACAGGGGTGAGCGCAGCGCATGCCGGGGTGATCGCAACCAGCCCCGCCACCGCGCCCGACGCCGCGCCGAGTGTCGTCGCCTGGCCGTTGCGCACCTTTTCGACCAGCAGCCATCCGAGCACTGCTGTAGCGGTCGCAGCCTGCGTGTTGACAAAGGCCAATGCCGCCGCGCCGTTGGCCCCGAGGGCCGAGCCCGCGTTGAACCCGAACCAGCCAAACCACAACAGCCCCGCCCCGAGCATTACGAACGGCAGACTGTGGGGTCGCATCGGATCCTGCCGCCATCCGACCCGTTTGCCGAGCACGATGGCGAGAGCGAGACCAGCTGCGCCCGCGTTGACGTGGACCGCCGTACCACCGGCGAAGTCCACGACGCCCCAGCTAGCCAGCCACCCCGCTCCCTTGCCTTCTTCGTCACCGAACGCGAACACCCAGTGCGCAACCGGGAAGTAGACGAGGGTGACCCAGGCAGCCACGAACAGGCCCCACGCCGCGAACTTTGCCCGGTCGGCGATGGCGCCACTGATGAGTGCGGGGGTGATGATCGCGAACATCAGCTGGAAGGCGGCGAAGATGAGCACCGGGATGGGATAGGGCGCCCCATTGACCGCGACGTCGTCGAGCATCCCTGAAAGTCCGAGTGCGCTGAAGTCCCCGATCAGGCCATTGGCGTTGGACGTGCCGAAGGCGAGTGAGTAGCCGTAGAGGATCCAGATCGGTGTCACGATGGCAATCGTCACCACGCTCATCATCAGCATGTTGAGCACTGACTTGGAGCGGACCATGCCGCCGTAGAAGAAAGCAAGAGCTGGGGTCATGAGCAGCACGAGCGCGGAACTCATGAGGACCCAGGCGGTGTCGCCGGTGTTGATTTCCATGCGGATGTCCTTCGTCATGCTGGTGGAGCGTGCCGCGAAGTCGCACCACGCCCGAGGGCTCAGGGCCGCATCGTTGCGGTAGCCGTAGCCTCGTCTGCTCACGTTTCATCCGGTCACGTGTCGTGTTACCGCCACGTGACAAGTGCGCCGCCCGTGTTACACGATTGTGAATTCGACCGGGTCGGAGTCATGTCCTTGGCCGACTGCCCCAATCTGGACCCTTCTCTCCGATCTGGCATGATATGGCGACCTGGAGGGCCTCGGGATCGCCATGTCGTTCCAAAATCAGGCTCCCGTAAAGAGGTGCGACAGGAGATTTGGCGCTGCCCGTCATACTCGGGCTATGACATCTCGGGTCGCGCAACTCCTGCGTCAAAAGGCTGGAGAAGAACTGTTCAGCAGGGTCGCAGGGACGGAGGGTGCAGCCCGGCACGAGCGCATCTCCACCGCTCCCGGCCCCCGCTGGTTCACAGCCGACAGCCCGATTCAACGCGTCCACGGTGACGCCTCCATGTTCGTCGGCGGCTTGCGTGCGCTTCTATTGCAGTCTCTGCACCCCCTGGCGATGGCTGGGGTGGCGGCCCACTCGGGCTACCAAGGTGACCCGTGGGGGCGACTGCAACGTACGAGCCACTTCCTGGCGGTGACATCGTTCGGAAGCGCCGAAGACGCCGAGGCGATGATCGCCAAGATCCGTGGCATCCATGAGCGCGTGACGGGGACGTCGCCAGACGGTCGGCCCTATGCCGCATCCGACCCGCATCTGCTCCGGTGGGTCCACATCGCCGAGGTCGACAGCTTCCTCGCCGCTCACCAGCGCTACGGCCAGCAGCCCCTCGACGCGCGCGGCCGGGACGGCTATGTCGAAGACACCGCCTATGTGGCGGCCAAGCTCGGCGTCATCGACCCTCCTCGAACCGAGGCCGAGCTCAGGACCCAGCTGGCTGACTACCGCCCAGAGCTCAAG
>JACCZJ010000299.1 GCA_013696065.1 Nocardioidaceae bacterium | reverse complement strand
CGCTAGGGCATGCCACCGACAATGTCGGCTGCTACCTCGTCGCGCCTACTCGCCCGACTTGTCAGACGCTGAGCTTGTCATAGCAGTCTCAGGTTCTGACAAGTCCGCGGGAAAGTCAGTGATCAGTAGTGCTTGACCCTGATGTTGACGGCGTAGTCCACTTCGAGGCCGTGGTGTTCGCTCATGATCCGCTCGGCATGCTCGGGCGCGAACTCGATACGTACGACCGCTTCGAACTCTGCGCGGGTGTCGAACTTCCAGCGGATGTCTCGGTGCAACACGCTCCAGCCGTGCCGGGAGAAGAACTGGTCGACAGCGCCCGCGTCATACGAGGGAAAGGCCGAGGTGAACCATCGACCGAACGTGCTGCGGGTGGCGTCGTTGTCGATCACAAAGCCCACCCCACCTCGGCGTACGACGCGTGCCAGCTCGTCAAGGCCGGGCTCACAGCCGGGACCGAAAAAATAGGCCCAGCGGGCATGGACCATGTCGACTGAGGCTGCCGGCAACGGGATGTGTTGGGCGGAGCCACGCAACACCGTGACGTTACGCAGTTTGCGTGTACGTAGCCGAGCCCACGTGACGAGGTCGCCGTGCGGCTCGACACCGATGACCCGTTCTGCCTCGGCGGCAAAGAGCGGAAGGTGGTAGCCGGTTCCGCAACCTAAGTCAAGCAAGGTTGCGTCTTTCCACGTTTGCTGCGACCGCATCGCCAACGCGATGATCCCGTCAGGGTCGGCAGCACGGTTCTCGACCTCGTAGACATGCGGATGCTGCCAAATGTTGGGGCTTGCCTGAGCCCCCGCGGCAATCCGGTTCATCTGCGCTCAGGGAGGTAGTGCCCGCCCGTCAGATGCTCACGACTCCGGCGGGCGTTTTGAAGGAGGCGCTCAAGATGCCGGGAGTTCCATTGGGGGCGAGCCACTCCACGTCGAGACCTTCTAACGGCCGTTGGGCCGGCACACCCAACCACTCGGAGACGCGCCGAGGGTCTCCTGCTATCTGCAAGCTGGTCAGCTCAACGTTGCCGCTGGCCTGAGCCGATGGGTGCTCGTGGCTGTCCACTTGCCACTGCACAAAGAACGGCAGTTGCGGATCAGACTGCAAGCCCCGTACGCCGATCTGGCGCCACCGCAGCTCCACTCCGTCGGGCCGGTGGCGGTTGCCGGGAACCGACTTACGCTGCAACCGGTCCTCGACGATGGTGATGTCTTCCACAGAAACCACCCATCCGAGCCACCCCCCACCGGCCTCAGACCGTGACCGCACGGCCTGCCCGAAGGGCGCCTTGTCGGAGGCTGGGTGGTCGAGCACCTCGACGACCTCGAGGAACTGCCCACCGGCCAAGGGCAACACCGTGTTGCGTGTGCCGAAGCGGGGATGGATCCCCCCGTTGACGAACTCCTCACCGAGCTGTTGTGAGAGCCGCGCTGTGGTGGCGGCCAATCCGTCCGGACCTGCTGCAAACGAGAGATGGTCGAGTTGCATCTCGTCATTGTGTCCGCACTAGGAAATCCGGCGGGCGCCGGGGTCCGCCGGATGCAGGGTGAGCGGCTGCCTGGCGGCCAGGAATGCCGCGCAGTGGCCGGCCAAGACGTCATACGCCGGCTGACCCATCAGCTCTGTGAGCTCAGGGGCGGAGGACAGGTATACCGGCTCCTTGCCGACATGAGCCTCAGTGTTTCCCGAGCAATACCAGTCGAGGTCATGACCGCCCGCACCCCAGCCGCGCCGGTCGTATTCGGTGATGGTGACCTCCGTGTATGACGTCTGGTCGGATCTCTCGACCTCGCGATACAGCCGGCGAACCGGCAGTTGCCAGCACACGTCCGGTTTGGTCTCGAGCGGGTGGCGACCGTTGCGCAGGGCCCAGCCGTGGAGCGCACAGCCCTCGCCACCTGCGAAACCGGGACGGTTCAAGAAGACGCACGCCCCATCGTGCACAGCGGTCTTGCGTGCGCCGTCGTCGTCCACGTCCACCCAGCCGCCTCTGCGGCTCCCGACCGCGTGGAGCTGCCACTCAGCAGGGGTCAGCAACTTGACGATAGTTCGAACCCTCTTTTCGTCGGCTTTGTCGGCGAAGTGAGCGCCCAATGTGCAGCAACCGTCATCAGGGCGCCCCGCGTAGATGCCCTGGCACCCCGCCCCGAAGATGCAGGTCCAGCTCGAAGTCAGCCAGGTGAGATCGCACCTGAAGCGCTCCGAGTCGTCGTCTGGGTTGTCGAACTCCACCCACGCTCGGGGAAAGTCCAGCAACACCTCGGGCATGTCCTCAAGCGTAGTGGGCGACCAGCCGGCCAAGGCGAGGCGTTAGCCTCCCTGCATGAGAGAAGCCGTTCTCGACATCGGGTCAAACACCGGACATCTGCTTGTCGTTGACGCCCATCGAGGCGCGGCGCCACTGCCGGCTTTCTCCAAGAAGGCACCGCTGCGACTTGCTGAGCACCTCACCCCCGCGGGGGCGTTGAGTGACACCGGTGTCAGCGAGCTGATCAGCTTCATCAACTCCGCGCTAGCGGTCGCCGAGGAGCAGGGCTGCGAGACCGTCACGGCATTCGCCACCTCCGCCATCAGGGAGGCGAGCAACACCGACAAGGTGCTCAAGACGGTGCAGCAGAAGACAGGCGTCCGACTCACGGTCCTCTCGGGCGAGGAGGAGGCACGGCTGACTTTCCTAGCTGTCAGGCGTTGGTTTGGCTGGTCGTCTGGCAGGCTGGCGGTCTTCGACATCGGAGGCGGCTCGCTTGAGATCGCGGCCGGGACTGACGAGCGGCCCGATGTGGCGCAGTCCCTGGAGCTTGGCGCGGGTCGCCTGGCCCGAGAGTGGCTTTCCGATGACGTCGCGTCCGAATCGTCGTACAAGGCGTTGCGCAAGTACATCCGAACCGAGATCGCGCGCGAAGCCGGGTCACTCCTGCGAGCCGGGGTCGGCGACCACTGCGCGGCGACCTCGAAGACCTTCCGGTCACTGGCCCGCGTATGCGGCGCTGCACCCTCCACTGAGGGCACCCACGTACGTCGGATGCTGCCACGCGCGGAACTCAAGACCTGGCTACCAAAGATCGCTGCCATGAACCGATCCCAGATCGCCCAGTTGCCTGGCGTTTCGAATGCACGGGCTCACCAGGTGCTGGCAGGAGGCCTCGTGGCCGAAGCGATCATGGATCTTTACGACATCGAGGCGCTCGAGATCTGCCCGTGGGCGCTGCGAGAAGGTGTCATCTTGCAGCAGCTAGACGCCCTCTAGCTCTAGCCTCGGCGCCTAGGCTGGGGGAGTGAGTCCAGACGGCTTCGGAGCGGATCCCCACTCGGTGCGGGTGCCGCCAGCTCGAGTGGCATTGTCGACCGCATCAGTCTATCCAGAATCGACAGCATTCGCCTTCGAGATGGCGGCGCGACTCGGCTATGACGCCATCGAGGTGATGGTCGGAATCGATCCACTGAGCCAGGATGTCGAAGCCATCAAGCATTTGGTCGACTACTACGGCATCCCTGTCTGTGCCGTTCACGCACCTTGCCTGTTGATCACCCAACGGGTATGGGGTTCTGATCCATGGGACAAGCTCGCACGCAGTGCCGAGATGGTGCAGGTGCTCGGGGGCGATACCGTCGTGGTGCACCCCCCGTTTCGCTGGCAGCGCGACTACGCAGAAGATTTCGTGGAGGGCATTGCCCGGCTCGAGGCTGACACCAACGTGGCATTTGGCGTGGAGAACATGTACCCCTGGCGGGCTTCTCGACCAGAGGTGCAGGTCTATGTGCCCGGCTGGAACCCAGTGGACCATGACTTCGCCAACGTCACTCTCGACCTCTCTCACACGTCGGCGGCGGGAGACGACGCGATCGCGATGGCACACGTGCTCAAGTCGCGCCTGCGCCACGTGCACATGACCGATGGGTCGGGTTCCGGCAAGGACGAACACCTCGTTCCCGGCCGCGGCAACCAACCCTGCGCCGAATTGCTCGAACTCCTTGCCACGCAGGGGTTCGAGGGCAATGTCGTCCTTGAGATCAATACCCGCAAGGCGCTCTCCCGGACCTCCCGTGAGACCGACTTGGCAGAGTCGCTGGCTTTCACCCGATTCCACTTTGCGGCCGCAGACATCTTGTGAGTACTCGGGCGACGGTGACTGTCAACAGACTTCGGGTACGTCGCGGGCGCCGCTACGTCATACCTGACCTTTCCGCCGAAATCCGCCCCGGTCAGATCACGGGACTGCTCGGACCCTCCGGTTGTGGCAAGACGACGCTGATGCGGGCCATCGTGGGAGTGCAGAAGACCCATGGAGGATCAGTCGAGATCCTGGGTGAGCCCGCCGGGAGCCCCTCGCTTCGGCGACGTGTCGGATACGTCACGCAGGCGCCCAGCGTGTATGGCGATCTCACTGTTAGGGAGAACCTGCGTTTCTTCGCAGCAGTGCTGGGGGTCGACCGCAGCTCACCGGAGGGAGCCCTTGCCACCGTGGGGCTTAGTGACGTCGCAGACGATGTCGTGGCCCAGCTGTCGGGTGGCCAGCGATCGAGGGTCTCGCTCGGCGTGGCGCTGTTGAGCCGGCCTGATCTGTTGATCTTGGACGAGCCCACAGTCGGGCTCGATCCGGTCCTTCGGCGCCAGCTGTGGTCGACCTTTGCCGACCTGGCAAGCGAGGGGACGACCGTCATGGTCTCGAGCCATGTGATGGACGAGGCCGCGCGCTGCGATCGGCTGCTCTTGATGCGTGACGGTGCACTGATTGCCGACGACGAGCCGCAGGCTCTCTTAGCGCAGACCAGCACTTCAGATGTCGAGTCAGCCTTTTTGGCTCTGGTTGAGCGCGAAACAAGCAGGGGGGACTGATGAGTCTCAGCGTGACCCTGGCGATAGCTAGGCGGGCCTTGACGCAGCTGCGGCGCGATCATCGAACGTTAGCCCTGATGCTGATGGTTCCGTGTCTCCTGCTATCGCTGCTGTGGTGGATGTTCGACCGCGACGAGCTGGACTTCGGACGTTTCGGCCCACCCCTCCTCGCGATGTTCCCGTTTATCGTGATGTTCTTGGTCACCTCGGTCGCCACGCTGCGCGAACGTGCTTCGGGAACGCTCGAGCGATTGCTGTCAATGCCGATGCGCAAGCTGGACTTCCTGGTTGGCTACTCTCTCGCCTTCGGCGCTGTGGCGTTGGTGCAGGCACTCCTCGCTGTAGGCCTTACCGTTGGTCTGCTGGGGCTGGAGATCGCAGGGCCGATCTGGGCTCTCGCTGTGGTCGCCGTTATCGATGCGGTGCTCGGTGCGGCGCTTGGTCTGTTTGTGTCGGCTTTTGCCGAGACCGAATTCCAGGCGGTCCAGTTCATGCCGGCGCTGGTGCTCCCGCAGGTCCTCTTGTGCGGGCTCTTCGTTCCGCGCAGGTCTCTGCCCGACGGCCTTGATCTGGCGTCAGATCTGTTGCCGCTGAGCTACGCCGTCGATGCAATGCAGAAACTACAGACGTCGGCGGATCTGTCCAGTGGCTTTTGGACAGACCTCGCCGTCATCCTCGGCTTTGTGATCGGCGCCATCGCCCTGGGCGCGGCGACGCTCAGCCGGCGTACGGCTTGACGGGGCGACCTGGCCTGGTCGGCTCGAGCCGCGCTGAGAGTATCCCCTCATTTGGAACGAGATGGCTGCCAACAGCGCACACACGGAGCCTTATCGTTCCAAACCGAAGCAGGCAGCATCGGGTTCAGGCCGTACGACGCGTCCCCTTGTCGGCGTTCGAAAAGCAGGCGCGGGCGTTTGGAGGGCTAGCGCCGGTCAGGTCTTTGTGATCGATGCAATCAGATCACCTTCGGTGACCACATCGCCTTCGTTGACAGCCACCTCAGTCACAGTGCCCGCGATCTCTGCAGGTACGGGAATCTCCATCTTCATCGACTCAAGCAGCACCAGAGTGTCGCCCTCGGCAACGGTGTCCCCGGCTTTGACGATGACGCGCAAGACGTTGGCGACGAGCTCAGCATGAACCTCGTGGGTCATACGTTCTCCTTTGGCCTGCGATATCAGGCCCGGGGCTCAGCTGGCTGCGGCATCAGGCCCGCGCTGCGCCCGGCTGTCTGCGCCATCAGGCCCGTCGCCGGGTATCCGACATCAGGCTCCTCGATCGGTTCGGAGGCTGCGTGTTTCACGATCCTAGACTGAGATCATGCCGCCCGGGCCACGACCGGTGCAGTGGCGGCTTTGGCCGGGTGCACAGGGGTGTGCGCTGAGCGGCGCGTAGCCTGTGGTCCGCACCTGTCGCACTCACACGGAGGCTCGGCCAAGGAGGATTTGTGCTTCGTCGCTCTCTGCTGATGCTGTCGCGCAGCGACAACATCAAGCACCTGGTGAGCTCCATGCCGATCTCGAGTGGTGTGGTCTCCCGGTTCGTCGCGGGAGAGACTGCCGGTCAAGCCGTCGAGGCAACGGAGAAGCTCGTCAAAGACGGGCTGCTGGTGACGCTTGATCGTCTGGGCGAGGACACGCTTGACCGGAGCCACGCCGAGGCCACCGTGGATGCCTACCTCTCCTTGCTCAAGCAACTCGCTCAGCGGGGACTCTCACATGGTGCTGAGGTCTCAGTGAAGCTGTCTGCCGTCGGACAGGCGCTGGAAGGCGATGGCGAGCGAATCGCCCTCGACAGCGCCCGCCAGATCTGTCAGGCGGCGAGCAACGCCGGCACCACTGTGACCCTCGACATGGAGGACCACACCACGACCGATTCGACGCTGGCAATCCTGCATGAGCTCCGACTGGACTTTCCCTTGACCGGCGCAGTGGTCCAGGCATATCTCCATCGCACCGAGCAGGATTGCCGAGATCTTGCGTACGCCGGCTCGCGTGTCCGATTGTGCAAAGGCGCCTACAAGGAGCCGGATTCGGTCGCCTACCAGGACAAGCACGAGGTCAACTTGTCCTACGTGCGTTGCCTCAAGGTGCTTATGGCGGCTCCGGGGTATCCGATGATCGCGTCTCACGACCCTAAGCTGATCGAGATCGCCGGCGCCTTGGCCACACGTACCCAGCGTGAGAAGGGCAGCTACGAGTACCAGATGCTCTACGGCATCCGACCGGACGAGCAGAAGCGCCTGGCAGCACAAGGCGACAAGGTTCGCGTCTACACCCCCTACGGCGACGAGTGGTATGGCTACCTGATGCGCCGCCTCGCCGAGCGCCCGGCCAACCTCACCTTCTTTGCGCGCTCCCTGATGACCAAGAGCTGAACCGGACTTGCGGGAGGAACGATGACAGTCGCCGTATTGGGCGCCGGTGTGATGGGTGAGACCCTTGTCTCCGGCTTGA
Source organism: Nocardioidaceae bacterium (assembly GCA_013696065.1). Taxonomy (GTDB): domain Bacteria; phylum Actinomycetota; class Actinomycetes; order Propionibacteriales; family Nocardioidaceae; genus JACCZJ01. The sequence continues at coordinate 15,014 of JACCZJ010000299.1, read as the reverse complement.
TCAGAGCCGGGCGTGCACCCACCGAGCTGCTGCTGGCCGAACGACGTACTGACCGGGCGGCTGAGCTGCGCGAGCGTTACGGCGTCGACGTCGTCACCAATGTTGCAGCCGCGACCAAGGCCGAAACTCTTGTGCTCGTGGTCAAACCCCAGGACATGCCGGACCTCTTAGACGAGATCGCGTCAGTCGTCCGTCCTGGACAGCTGGTGATCTCGCTCGCTGCGGGCATCACGACCGAGCTGATCGAATCCCGCTTGCCTGAGGGCGTGGCGGTGGTCAGGGTCATGCCCAACACCCCAGCCCTGGTTGACGAGGGTATGGCGGCGATCTCACGGGGAACTCACTGCGACGAGGAGCATCTCCTCGAGGCCGAAAGTCTCATGCGGGCCACCGGCAAGGTGATCCGCGTCCCGGAAAAGCAGCAGGATGCAGTGACGGCCATCTCAGGATCGGGGCCCGCCTACCTCTTCTTCGTGGTCGAGGCCATGATCGAAGCCGGTGTCCACCTCGGCTTGCCACGCTCCACAGCCACCGAACTCGTCGTACAGACCATGGTGGGATCAGCCAAGATGCTGCGCGAGACCGGAGAACACCCCACCGTGTTGCGTGAACGGGTCACTTCGCCCGGAGGCACCACTGCGGCAGCAGTTCGCAAGCTCGAAGACCACAAGGTGCGTGCAGCATTCATGACCGCCCTCGAGAGCGCTCGCGACCGCTCGAGAGCTCTCGCCCGTGGCGAAGAGGCCTAGCTTGGTGGTGGGCACGCGGGACCGCCTGGAGGTTGGCCGATGACGAACCCCCCCAGGTCGACAGGGCCTCAGCTCGGCGGTGTCCACCTTGGCACCGGGCCAGATCTAGGCCTGACCGACGACGACAGGCGGGCCGGGCTTCGGCGCATGCGAATCTTGGCGCTGGCGTTGTTGGTGCTCGCCGCCGTGATCTTTGTGCTCACCGTGGACCGTGATGGCGCATGGGCCTACGTGCATGCGACCGCTGAAGCAGCCATGGTGGGCGCCATCGCTGATTGGTTCGCGGTCACGGCGTTGTTCAGGCATCCGCTTGGCTTGCCGATACCGCACACCGCCATCATCCCGACACGCAAAGGCGCGTTGGCCCGAAGCCTGCAAGCCTTCGTGACAGACAACTTCCTCTCCGAAGCGGTGATCCGTCAGCGGCTGGCCGACGCCGCGGTGAGTCGCCGAGCCGGCAGTTGGCTGACCGAAGAGCGCCACAGCACTCGTGTTGTCGACGAACTTGCTGTTCTCCTGCGCAGCGGGCTACGGCGGATACATGACGACGAGATGGCTGCGGTCATCGAATCGGAGCTGATTCCTCGACTGATCGATGAGCCACTGAGCGAGATCTCGGGTCGGCTACTGGGCGATGTCGTAGCGGAAGGTGCTCATCACGGCCTCGTGGACCTGGGTCTCGTCGAGGCGCATCGCTGGCTGAGCAGCAACACCGATCGGGTGGCGGCGGTCCTCAGCACACGGGCGCCTTGGTGGACGCCGCAGTGGCTGGACCAGAAGGTCACCGATCGGCTCCAGCTCGAAGCTTTGGCCTGGATTGCCGACATCAGGGACGACCCCAACCATGAGGCCCGTCGGGCGTTCGACGATCTGCTGAGGCAGCTCAGCTCGGACCTCCAAAACGACCCCGCCACCATGGAGCGTGCCGAGCGGCTGAAGCAGCGAGTGCTCGGCCAGCCGCAGGTGGTAGTGACCGCGGTCTCGCTGTGGGGAGCCCTCCGTCGCGCGTTGCTCGAGACGCTCGAGGATCCGCAGAGTTCATTGCGGGCGCGTGGCATCGTGCACCTGCAGGCCCTGGGCAAGCGCATCGTAGACGACCATGATTTCAGCACCCGAATCGACGGATACGTTGCCGAGGCAGCGGTCTACTTCGTCCAGCGGTACGGCGCCGAAATCACCACGGTCATCACCGACACGATCGACCGGTGGGACGGCAAAGAGGCGGCCGACCGGATCGAGTTGCACGTCGGCCGGGACCTCCAGTTCATCAGGATCAACGGCACATTGGTGGGCGGTCTGGCCGGACTGATCCTCTACTCGTTATCGACGCTGCTGTGATGTGGCCCCCAGGGGAAGGCGGCCCATGACATCTAAGGTTCAGCCATGACCGGACTCGCATGCGTTGTGTATGACGACGAGCTCACCCGCTACAACTTCGGCAGAGGTCATCCTCTCGCTCCGCTGCGGGTGGACCTCACCATGCGGTTGGCGCGAGCATTAGGGGTCTTCGACCTCCCCGACCTCACGATGGGGCCGGCTCCGATCGCGTCCGACGAGCAGCTCGCCTTGGTTCACACTGCCGACTACATCGCGACCGTCCGCGCGGCCGCCGCTGATCCCGAGCGGGTCGACTACAGACATGGTCTCGGGACCGAGGACAACCCGACGTTCGCCGGCATGCACGAGGCATCGGCACACATCGTCGGGGCCACGCTCGAGGCAGCACGCAAAGTGTGGAGTCGTGAGGCTCTCCATGCGGTCAACATCAGTGGCGGTCTTCACCATGCAATGGCCGACTCGGCCAGCGGCTTCTGCATCTACAACGACCCTGCTATAGGGATCGCCTGGCTACTCGAGCAAGGCGCCAAGCGGGTGGCTTATGTCGACATCGACGTACACCACGGTGATGGAGTGCAAGCGGCCTTTTACAACGACCCACGGGTCTTGACGATCAGCCTGCACGAGGACCCGCGGACGTTGTTCCCCGGCACCGGCAAGGTCATGGAGAGCGGCGGCCTCGAAGCCGAGGGCTCGTCCGTGAATGTCGCCCTCCCGCCGGGCACCGGAGACGCTGGTTGGCTGCGGGCATTTCACGCAGTCGTGCCGCCGCTGCTGCACAGCTTCGAACCGACCGTTCTCGTCAGTCAGCACGGATGTGACTCGCACATGGACGACCCACTGGCACATCTCACTTTGAGCATCGACGGGCAGCGAGCCGCGCATCTGGCATTGCACGACTTGGCACACGAGGTGTGCGGCGGCAGGTGGTTGGCCACGGGCGGTGGCGGGTATTCGGTGATCGATGTGGTGCCGCGCACCTGGGCGCATCTGCTGGCGATCGTCGGCGGGTCCCCGATCGATCCGCGAACCGTGGTTCCCGAGAGCTGGCGCACGTATGTCGAAATGATGACTGGTCGGCAGGCACCCACCTCCATGACCGACGGTCGCTCGCCGGTCTACCGCGACTGGGGTGGTGGCTATAACCCGGACTCATGGCTTGACAGATGCATCCAGCAGACGCGTCAGCGAGTATTCCCGCCGCACGGAATCGACCCGTTCCACTGACCTCGTGGGGCTCGTCGTCCTTCGACGCCGCCGAGCGTGACGCGCCATTCCATGTGCCGAGCGTGACGCGACATCCCGTCGAAGGGGCTTTCTCCTTCAGTTTGGAGACGTTTTTGCCCTTCACTTCCCCAACAGCCACATTTGCCACTACTCTCACGCGTAGCGCAGGCGATGTGTGCTCCGGCGGGGAAGCCGGGGAGCGTTGGCGCCGAAAGCTGGTGCGCAACATGAACTCAGACTCCCCACCGGGTAGCGGGTTAGCGGACGTCAATTTGCTCACGGTCGCCGAAGTCGCGGCCGCGATGCGTGTCTCGAAGATGACGGTGTATCGCCTCGTCCATAGCGGAGAGCTGCCCGCCTTGCGGGTGGGAAAGTCATTCCGTGTCCAACAGGACGCGGTGAACGAATACCTTCGTAAGTCCTTCTACCAAGCTGGCTGACGCGTTGTCGTGGCCGCTCATGCGGCGACGGGCGTGCGGCTAGCCACTCGTGGCACCGGTAGGGTAGGACGGTCGTGTCGCCAGACACGACGGACCTAGGCTCAGCGGGCGAACGACCTGGCGAGCATCCAGCACCGCCCGAAAGGTAGACCGTGGGCTCAGTAATCAAAAAGCGTCGCAAGCGGATGGCAAAGAAGAAGCACCGCAAGTTGCTCAAGAAGACGCGTATCCAGCGTCGCCGTCAGGGCAAGTAAAGGCCGGACGCTCTCATGGGCCGTGTCGTCCTGGTCACCGGAGTGTCTCGTGATCTGGGTGGCCGATTCGCTCGATGTATCGCGAAGGACCCGGCGATCGAGCGGGTTATCGGTCTGGACGTCGTCCCACCTCGCATTGACCTGGCCGGCGTGCGTTTCGTGCGCGCCGACATACACCACCCGGTCATCGCAAAGCTCATCGACGACAACCAGGTCGAAACGGTCGTGCACCTTGGTGCAATCGCGACCCCGATCTCCGCCGGTGGCCGCACGTCGATGAAGGAAATCAACGTTATCGCCACGATGCAGTTGCTGGGCGCCTGCCAACAGGCACGCAGCGTTCAGCGCCTCGTCGTCAAGTCCTCGGCCAGAATCTACGGGTCTTCACCCCATGACCCAGCCCTCTTCGTCGAGAACATGTCACCTCGGCGGATGCCGCGATCCGGTTTCGGCAAGGACGCGGTCGAGATTGAGGGTTATGTGCGCGGCTTCGCCCGCAGGCGGCCCGATGTCCGCGTCACCACACTGCGCTACGCCAACCTCGTCGGTCCGCAGACCGAGACTTTGCTGACTCGTTACCTCGAGTTGCCGATTGTGCCGACCGTGCTCGGGTTCGACCCTCGGCTGCAGTTCTGTCACGTCGACGATGCGCTTGGTGCACTGCATCACTCGACGCTGGCGGGAGCTCACGGGACCTTCAACGTCGCGGGGGACCATGTTCTAACGCTCGTTCAGGCCGTACGCCGGCTGGGCCGCCCTCATATCGGGGTGCCGCCTTTTGTGCTGAGCAGCCTGGGTTCGCTCGTTCCCCAGTTACGTCAAGTCGACTTGTCTGCCGAACAAATCTCCTTCCTCACCTATGGCCGGGGACTCGACACGAGCGCGATGCGACAGACCTTGGGGTTTGAGCCGCGATTCACGACGCCCGAGGCTTTCGACGATTTCGCCAACGGGTCTCGGCCTGGCGCCATGAACCCGCAACGGGCCGCCGAGCTCGAACGACAGATGGCCGATCTCATCGCGAAGGTGCGGACCTATGCCCGACGGTGAGGGTGACGTGGACGCCTGGGAGGGTCGGTTGGCCGAGCTTCTCGCCTTCCTCCGCCACCGCATCACGGGCGACTATGAGGTCGATGAGTTCGGTTTCGATGTCGAACTCACCGAACGGTTCCTGCTCAGAGCCCTGCGTCCTCTCGCCGAGAGCTGGTTTCGGATCGAGGTGTTCGGAGCCGACAACATCCCCTCCGTGGGCGGCGCGCTCGTCGTCTCCAACCATTCAGGGACCGTGCCCCTCGACGGCCTGATGACCGGGCTGGTGGTCCATGATCACGCCGATCGGTTCCTGCGGATGCTCGCAGCCGACCTGGTGTTCCGGCTGCCCTTCATCGGTGAGTTGGCCCGCAAGGGCGGCGCGACGTTGGCGAACAGCGAGGACGCGGAGCGGATGCTTTCGGCAGGGGAGTTGGTCGGCGTGTGGCCGGAGGGCTACAAGGGCATTGGCAAGCCTTTTGCGCAGCGCTACCAGTTGGAGCGCTTCGGCCGAGGTGGATTTGTGTCCGCGGCTCTGCGTACGGGTGTGCCGATCGTGTCGTGTTCAGTGGTCGGCGCCGAGGAGATCTATCCCCTAGTCGGCAACATCCCTACCCTCGCTCGCCTGCTCGACGTGCCCTACTTCCCCGTCACGCCCCTGTTCCCGTGGCTCGGTGTCCTCGGCATGGTGCCGCTGCCGTCGAAGTGGCTGATCGAGTTCGGCGAACCCCTGCGGACAGACTCCTACCCGGAGGGGGCAGCAGACGATCCCATGGTGGTCCTCGACGTCACCAATCAGGTCCGCGAGACGATCCAAAAGACCCTGCATTCATTGCTACTACAGCGCAAGAGCGCCTTCAGCTGAGCCGCTGGTTCGGGCCGGATCCATTGTCCGGCGTCAGGCCAAACCCCTCGGGTAGCAGCTTGGCCAGATTGCGCACGGCGCGGAGCTGAAGTTGCTTGACGGCTCCCTCGGATCGACTCAACGCCTCGGCGGTCTGCTGGATGGAGTTCCCGTTGAGGAACCGGAGCACCAGGCACTCCTGCTGGTCCGCAGGCAGCCGAGCGAGGGCCTTGTGCAAGATGCTGTACATCATCTCCTGGACCTCATCTTCAGGCGTTGTAGTCGCCTCGTCATGCCCGGTGAAGTCGTCGGTGGCGACCTCCAATCGGGTCCGACTGGATTTGTAGTGGTCAGCGACGAGATTGCGAGCAATCGTCATCAGCCAAGCGCCGAAGTTCTTCCCCTGCCAGCGGAAGTCGTTGATAGATCTCAAGGCTCTGAAGAACGTTTCGCTGGTGAGATCCTCGGCCAGCACAGGAACGCCGACGCGGTAAGAGATGAAGCGGTAAACAGCCGGGCTGTAGTGGTCGTAAAGAGCCCCGAACGCCTCCGAATCTCCCTGCCGGGCGAGATCGACCAAGGCGACCAAGCGGGTCGACTCGGAGTCAGAACGTGGTGAGCCATCACTCGGCCGTGGCCAGGTGGGACTCTCGCGCGGGGCGGATCCAGCGGGGGCAAGGACGGTCGGCACCGGGAGGACATCGGTGACGGCGAGGCGCAGAGCGGCGTACCCGGTGAGCGACAGCGAGGCGCGCCGGTTCGGTGTCATCGAACACCGCCTATCCCCGCAGAGGGGCCATGGACTTGTCCCCCACTCGACTGTACGCCGACGAGGAGGCAGCGGAGCCGGAACCGACAAACGTGCCCGTCCTCTGTAGATCGGCCCTTCGGGGTGGAAGACTGCACCGGATGAAGGTCGTGATGGCCGCGACAAATGTCGCCGAGTTACTTCAGCGGCTCGCCGCCAGAGATGGTTCGAGGGTCGCCATGGTCGACGGCGAGCGACGAGTGACATGGTCAGAGCTCGATGGCGTCGTCGATGACCTCTCTCGTGGCCTGGCGACCTCCGGGCTCGTTGGCGGTCAACGGGTAGCGATCGCCCTCCAGAACTCGCTCGAATTCGTCGTCACCTATCTGGCGTGTCTGCGAGGTGGCATGGTGGCGGTGCCCCTAAGTCCCGCTACGGGCACTGGCGAGGTGGCTCGCATGCTCGCCGAAAGCGGTGCTCGTTGGTGCTTCGCCGATGCAAGCACGATCGCGACGGTTCGAGGCGCTGTCAGCGGGATCTCGGACGCGCTCGTGGGAGACGGTGACGATCTGCCAATGTCCGCCGTCATACCCAAGGTCGCAGTGGTGGGAGGGCCGGTGCTGCCCGGGGAGACGTCCTATAAAGGTTTGCTCCACCAAACTGGACCGCGAGTGAGCACACCGCTCGACTCCGAAGCCCTCGCCGCGCTGATCTACACCGCAGGCACGAGTGGTCACCACCGCCCGGCGATGCTGACACATCGCGCGTTGATTGCGAACATCGACCAGGCCGCGCGGGTGACTCCGTCGATGGTGACGCGAGGCGACGTCGTCCTCGGTGTGCTGCCGCTTTCCCATGCCTTCGGCTTGAACATGGTCCTCGGTCAGGTCTTGCTGCACGGCGCGACCCTGGTGCTGGCCAGGCAGTTCGATGCGCGTGGGACCTTGCAGTTGATCGAGGCAGAGCGGGTCACCTGCCTGCCGCTGGCAGCACCGATCATCGCCGCCTGGGCCTCGCTGCCGGAGGCCGCTCAACATCTGACGTCCGTCCGCACGGTGTTGTCTGGTGCCGCGCCACTGCCGATCCATCAGATGCATGCCTTCGAATCGGCAACTGGTCTCCCGGTCGAGCAGTGTTACGGGCTGACTGAGGCGGCGCCCCTTGTCACCTCTACGGTCGGCACTGGAAGGCATAAACCCGGCTCTGTCGGTGCGGCATTGCCGGGCGTGGAGCTGCGGGTGGTGGACCCCTCTGGCCGCGATTCAGCCGTGGGTGACCCCGGGGAGATCTGGATGCGCGGTGGCAACGTGTTCAGTGGCTACTGGCCAGACGGGGACGGGGCGCCCGGAGTGGATGGTTGGCTGCGCACAGGTGACGTCGGCTTTCTCGACATCGAGGAGGATCTGCATGTGATCGACCGGCTCCGTGAGCTCGTCGTCGTGTCCGGCTTCAACGTCTACCCCTCCGAGGTCGAGGAGGTCGTCCGCGAAGTGGAAGGGGTCGCCGAGTGCGCCGTGATCGGCGTACCCGACGTCACGACTGGGGAGGCGGCGGTGGTGTTCGTGGTTGCAGCGGACGGGCGTGACGCCGACCTCAGTGAGGCGGTCGGACTGCACTGCGAACGTCGACTGGCCAGATTCAAGGTTCCGGCCGCAGTGCATGTCGTCAACGAACTGCTGCACTCGGCGACCGGTGAGGTCGCCAAGCACCGCCTGCGAGAGCTCGAGGCTCGGCGGGCCATGGGACTGTCATGAACGGCGAGGGCTCCGGAGGCGACGCCGCCGCCAGGGTCTTGCTGCTCTCAAAGCCGGGTTGTCACCTGTGCGACGACGCCCGACATGTCATCGAGGAGATCTGTGCCGAGGTAGGCGAGGCGTACGCCGAACGGGACATCTCCACTGATCCTGAGCTGATGGCGCAGTATGGCGAGCAGATCCCTGTCACCTTCGTCGACGGGCGCCAACATGACTATTGGCGGGTATCTCGCGAGCGCCTCCGAGCAGCCCTCGCCTGAGGATCGGAGCTTACGACACCGGTGCTCTTGACTTTGCGGCCGACATTGCTGACTGCCGTGGCTGAAAGTCCGGACCAATTCGGGTGTAGGGCCACGGGGCAGTGGCCGTGACCTGGATCACCACGCCACTGCCCCTTCCAGTGCTTGGCCGCTGAGACGATTTTGTTCTCGCGTTCACAAACTCTTAGAGTGGCTCCACCGCCTGTTGCCGGACCGCCTCGAAGGCCGAAGCACCGTCTCGCAGCTGGTGCCAGGGAGCGTCGTGACCAGTGTCGGGGGCCGCAGGAGCGGCCGAGCCCGCGATGAGCGCGCCGAGAGGGGTATCCCCGAGGCGACGGTCGCCCGGCTTCCCGTATACCTTCGAGCACTCACCGCCCTGTCTGACCTCGACGTCGCTACAGCCAGCAGCGAGGACCTCGCTGTGTCGGCGGGAGTCAACTCCGCCAAGTTGCGCAAGGACCTCTCCTACCTGGGCACCTACGGCACCAGAGGAGTGGGCTATGACGTCAACTACCTGCGCTACCAGATCGCCCGCGAAATCGGGCTGACCCAGGACTGGCCGGTCGTGATTGTCGGGATCGGGAACCTCGGTCACGCCCTCGCCAACTATTCCGGCTTCGCCTCCCGCGGTTTCAGGGTCGCCGCTCTGCTCGACAGCGACCGCGCCCGCGTCGGTGAAAAGGTCGGGGAACTGCCCATCAGCTCACTCGACGATCTGGAAGAGATCGTCCGGGCAAGCTCGGTGTCGATCGGTGTGATCGCGACACCGGCAGCTGCGGCTCAAGACGTGTGCGATCAACTGGTAGCGGCCGGGGTGAGCAGCATCCTCAATTTCGCTCCAGCCCTGCTCGCTGTGCCAGACCATGTCGACATACGCAAGGTTGACCTGTCGATCGAGCTACAGATTCTCGCCTATCACGAACAACGCAAGGCCGCGGGTCTCGCCGAGATCAAGGCTGACGCCGGATGAGCATCTTGATCGTCGGCGCCTCTCATCGCAGCGCGTCAGTTGACCTGCTCGAGCGCCTCTCGCTCGACGCAGATGCCGTGGGCAAGCTGCGCGAACGCGCCCTGCAGACACCTCATGTCACCGAGGCTCTCGCGCTCGCCACCTGCAATCGGATCGAGATCTACGCCAAGGTGGACCGCTTTCACGGCAGCGTCGAGGACCTGACCGCACTGCTGGTCGAGCAGGCCAACCTTCCAGCCGAGCAGGTGCTGTCCGCCCTCTACGTGCACTATGACGAGGCTGCCGTCGCTCACCTGTTCTCCGTGGCCACTGGCCTCGAGTCCATGGTGGTAGGTGAAGGGCAGATCCTCGGCCAGGTCCGTGAGGCTCTACGCGGCGGTCAAGATGACCAGACCGTCGGTTCCGCCCTCAATTCCTTGTTCCAACAGGGCTTGCGGGTGGGCAAGCGTGCCCACTACGAGACCGATATCGATCGGGCCGGGCAATCGCTCGTGTCGGTAGCGCTCGATGACGCCGCGCGCACGATCGGCCCCCTCGAGGGTGCGCGCGTCTTCATCGTGGGCGCCGGGTCGATCGCCGCCCTGACCGCAGCGACGGTACGTCGGGCCGGCGTCTCGCAGATCGTGATCGCGTCGCGCACGGCCGCTCACGCAGAACGGCTCGCAGTCCACGTGGGTGGTCGCACAGCCGACCTCGACCGGTTGGTCGACGAGCTGGCAGGTTGCGACGTGCTCATCTCGTGCACGGGTGCCACCGGCACGGTCATCTCAACAGAACTCGTCGCCGAAGCCATGGCGCGACGCGAGACAGCTGCACCACTTGCCATCATCGACCTGGCGCTCCCGCACGATGTGGAGCCATCAGCCGCCGACCTGCCCGGCGTCTCACTCGTGTCGCTCAAGACGTTGGCTGACTCGGTGCAGGAGGGCTCGGCCGTCGATGACGTGGCCGCGATCAAGGCGATCGTGGCTGAAGAGGTCGCCGCCTTCACCTCTGCCCGCGATGCCGCCATCGTGGCGCCCACCGTGGTGGCACTGCGCACGATGGCGACGAATGTGGTGGCCACCGAGCTGGACCGGCTCTGGGGTCGTATCGAAGGGCTGACAGCACAGCAGCAAGACGAGATCGTCCAATCGGTGCGTCGGGTTGCGGACAAGCTGCTGCACGAACCGACGGTGCGGGTCAAGCAGTTCGCCGGGCGCGCTCCGGAGTCGTCGTATGCCGAGGCCTTGGCGGAGCTCTTCGCACTTGACCCGGCTGCCGTCGAGGCCGTGACCAAGGCGGGTGACACGCCATGACGACGCTACGGATTGGCACCCGCGCCAGCACCCTCGCTCGCACCCAGAGCCAGATTGTGGCTGATTCGCTCGCACAGGTGCTGGAGGTGACCGTCGAGCTGGTGGCGGTGGTGAGCGAAGGCGATCGCTCGAGCGCCCCGCTGACCGAGATCGGCGGCCAGGGCGTCTTTGTCGGTGCTGTCCGTGAAGCTCTCGTTGCAGGCGACGTCGACATCGTCGTGCATTCGCTCAAGGACTTGCCGACGGCGCCCGACGAACGGGTCCGGCTGGCTGCAGTGCCCGCTCGAGACGACTCCCGAGACGCACTCGTGGCCCGTGACGGCCTGACCCTCGGAGAGTTGCCGGTTGGGTCGACGGTGGGCACTGGGTCACCGCGCAGGGCAGCGCAACTCAACGCCCTCGGCCTCGGCTTGGATGTGGTGCCGATCAGAGGCAACGTCGACACCCGGATCGCCAAAGTGGCCGCGGGTGAGCTGGACGCCGTTCTGCTCGCCCGAGCCGGACTCGTGCGGCTCGGCCGCCAAGATGAGATCACCGAGACGATCGACCCGATTCAAATGCTGCCCGCGCCAGGGCAAGGAGCGTTGGCCATCGAGGTGGCTGCGTCTGCGGGCAGTCTCGCCGGTGACATCTCCGCCGCCCTCGATGACCCCTTCTCCCGCGCCGCTGTCACCGCTGAGCGTGCACTGTTGCGCACCCTCGAAGCTGGCTGCCTAGCCCCGGTGGGTGCCTTGGCATACGTCGCGGAAGGCGACGATGGCCCCGAACTCTGGCTCAGGGGGGTGGTGGTGGCACTCGATGGCTCCCGCGCCGTACGCCAATCAGCTGTCGGGAGCACCGCTGACCCGACAGAGGTCGGTGACCGGCTCGCCAAAGAGATGCTCGCCGAAGGGGCCGATTCGATCATGCAGGAGCGGTCATCGTGACCACGACGACCCCGAGACCCGAGACTCACACCACCGCGACGCCACGTGTCACCGACAATGTCCAGCCAGACAACAAACGAACGCCCAGAGTCAACCTCCTCAATCCAAGACGGTGAAGAAGAACATGGCGAAGACCGCCGCAGCCAAATCGTCAAGCGCGTCCGCGAGCGCATCTGTCGAACGACCAGTCCGCGCAGCCCGGGCCACGGGTTCGGTGGCATTTGTGGGCACCGGCCCGGGGGATCCCGGCCTTTTGACGCTGCGGGCGCTCGAGCTCATCGAGAATGCCGAAGTCGTCATCACCGAAGTGCCTGAGCATGCTGATCTGTTGCGCAACCTGCTCGGGGAACGTCTCGACAAGGTGATGGTGGTCGACGGCGGCTATGGCGAAGGCGGGCAACCCCTCACCCACGCATCGCGGGCCAAGCTCGTGGTCAAGCATGCCAAGGCCGCCCGCAACGTCGTCCGCCTCATCTCGGGTGACCCATGGATGTATGCAACGGGAGCCGACGAGGCCGCAGCCTGCGCCAAGGCCGCAGTCACCTTTGAGATCGTGCCCGGTGTCAGCTCGGTCACGGCCGTGCCGGCATATGCCGGAGTTCCGCTGACCACGCGAACTTCCTGCGAGGTGTCAGTCCTCAATCTTGCTGGCAAGGGCGTCAGGATCGACTGGGCGAAGTACTCGGACTGCCAGACGCTGGTGCTGCTCGCCGCGGTCGACTGCATCGCCGATGCGGCGCGTGGTCTCCAATCGGCCGGACGCTCAGGCGACACGCTGGTCTCGGTCACCTCGATCGGCACCACTACCGATCAGACGACGGTGGTCTCGACGTTGTCGCGGGTTGCCGTCGATGTGAAGAAGTCGCGTCTGTCAGCCCCGGTGATCGCCGTGGTTGGTGACGTGGTCGAAATGCGTGAAGTGCTGTCCTGGTATGAAACCAAGCCGCTCTTCGGGTGGCGGATCTTGGTGCCTCGCACCAAGGAGCAAGCAGGCGCCCTGTCGTCGAGTCTGCGAGCGTATGGCGGTGTGCCGGAGGAGGTGCCGACTATCTCGGTCGAGCCGCCCCGCAACCCCTTGCAGATGGACAAGGCCGTACGAGGTCTGGTCGAGGGCCGCTATGAGTGGATCGTCTTCACCTCGGTCAACGCGGTGAAGGCAGTGCGCGAGAAATTCGACGACTACGGGCTCGATGCCCGCGCGTTCAGCGGGCTCAAGGTCGCCGCGGTCGGTGACAAGACCGCCGAAAGCGTTGCCACCTGGGGCATCCGGGCTGACTTGGTGCCGTCAGGAGAGCAGAGTGCGCGTGGTCTGCTCGAGGATTGGCCGCCCTACGACGACCTGCTCGACCCGATCAACCGGATATTCCTGCCGCGCGCGGACATCGCCACAGAAACGTTGGTCGCGGGCCTGCATGAACTGGGTTGGGAAGTGGACGACGTGACGGCGTACCGCACGGTCCGGGCCGCCCCACCACCCGCACCGACCCGCGACGCGATCAAGTCCGGCAAATTCGATGCCGTGGTCTTCACGTCGTCGTCGACGGTGCGCAACCTGGTAGGCATCGCGGGTAAACCCCACGCCAGCACCGTCATCGCGGCGATCGGTCCAGCCACGGCGAAGACCTGTGAAGAGCACGGTCTGCGGGTCGACGTACTCGCCTCGGAGCCCTCTGCTGAACACCTGGCGGAGGCTCTCGCCGACTTTGGCGCTGCCCGTCGCCTCGAGATGATCGATGCCGGCGAGCCGGTCGCGAAGCCATCCGAACGGCGTACGCCGACTCGGCGCCGCGCCACCTGACGCCATGAGCTGGCCAGCGAGTCGCCCGCGACGGCTGCGTTCCTCTGCCGCGATTCGGCGACTCGTGGCCGAGACGACCGTGGCGCCACGCCAGCTGGTGTTGCCACTGTTCGTGGCGGAGGGACTCAATGAGCCGGCCCCGATCGCCAGCATGCCCGGCGTGGTGCAGCACTCTGCTGATTCACTGCTGCGAGCAGCGAATCAGGCTGTGGCGAGCGGCGTCGGTGGGCTGATGCTGTTCGGCATACCGCTTCACAAGGACTTGGTGGGGAGCGCAGGCACGGATCCAGCTGGTGTCCTCAACCGGGCCATCGCGGCCGTGGTGGCCGAAGTCGGTGATGCGACCGTCGTGATGAGCGACCTGTGCCTCGACGAGTTCACCGACCATGGCCATTGCGGCATCCTCGCCCCCGACGGGTCCGTCGACAACGATGGCACGTTGCAGCGATACGCCGAGATGGCGGTCGCCCAGGCCGCGGCTGGCGTCCACATGGTCGGACCGAGCGGGATGATGGACGGCCAGGTGGCGGCCATCCGTGCGTCCCTCGACGCCTCGGGTCACACCGATGTCGCCGTGCTTGCGTATGCGGCGAAGTACGCCTCGGCCTTCTACGGGCCGTTTCGAGAGGCGGTCGCCTCGTCCCTCGAAGGGGATCGGCACACTTACCAGCAAGATCCCGCCAACCGGCGTGAGGCATTGCGAGAGGTCGCTCTCGACCTCGCCGAGGGGGCCGACGTGGTGATGGTGAAGCCCGCCCTCGGTTACCTTGACGTGCTCAGCGACGTGGCGGCAGTGTCAGACGTTCCGGTCGCGGCATACAACGTGTCTGGCGAGTACTCCATGATCGAAGCTGCTGCCGCCGCCGGCTACATCGACCGTCAAGCGGCTGTGCTCGAGACATTGACCTCGATCACACGTGCTGGTGCTGACCTGATCTTGACCTACTGGGCGGCCGAAGCCGCTGAGTGGCTGACAGGCTGACCGCTTGTTTTGCGTTGCGGCGCCTCTCGACTCAGACGCTGGGCGTGCTCGGTGTCACCGGGTTGAGCGACTTCGTGGGAGCAGGTGGGGCCGGAGGCGCGGGCGGCGGTTCCGGAGCCGGGGTGGGGATCGGTGTCGGTGGCGGCGGCGGGGTCGGCTCGCCGATAGGGGGCGTGAGCGCGACCACGATCGCCTCCACATAAGCCCTGACAGCCTTGCGCCCGCCTTCGCGATAGGCCTCCAAGCAACCCCTCGACTGCCTACGGGTCGGTTCGACCTCCCAGCTGGTGAACGCTTCGGTGCACTCTCGGATGGCGCGGAGCTCCACAGGGTCTGGCTCTGGCCCCGGCCCCGGCTCTGGCTCTGGTTGTGGCTCTGGCTCTGGTTGTGGCTCTGG
>JACCZJ010000291.1 GCA_013696065.1 Nocardioidaceae bacterium | reverse complement strand
GATCTGAGGGATGATCTGCAGCAGGTCAAGCAGGAGGTCTGCCCTACAGGCAGGCGGCTCGGTGAAGCTGAGGGTCGTGTTGATCGGATGTACGCCGATGGCCAGGTGCGCATAGAGGGCACGAACGAACGCAGATGTATTGCGCGCCTCGGGAGATGGCTCGATACCCATCTCGCGGTGGTGAGGACGGGTCAGCGCAACACCTAACGTCTCGACCCAGGCGTCCAGGTAGTCCTGTTGGACCTGGTTGCGTTGCAGGATCGTCAACACAGCTGCCGCCAGGCGATCCTCTTCACCGTCGATCCAGATCCGAGGAGTCGGTGACTGTAAACGTTCAGCGATCACATCGAGGAGGATGCCCAAATGCTCGGCCAACAGATGTCGGGACTGAGCCAAGACGCCGATCAGATCAGCGCCGTGCGCCAGCGCATGGGCCCAACCCTTGCCCTCGACCCAGCCGCGATGATCACCTTCGCGGACGAACCAACTCAGCGCCCGGTCGGCCCAGGTGAGAACCACATCGACCGGCAGGACCGAAGCTTGGTTGTCACGGGCTATGCAGTCGCCTAGCAGAAGTGCGGAGTAACTGCGACGGAAAACGGCGTCACCCTCCGGCTCGCCCAAGCCCATCTGCAATCCAGCCGCTATCGAGTCGCCAAGCGTGATGAGCAGATCGTCGTACACACCGGATGACACCCAACTGGCCAACACCGAATAGGACGTCTGCTCACGGTCTACGGCGTTGCTCGAGCCGAGCATCGCGACGAGCTCTGCAGTGAGCTCGTTGAGGGGTCGTTCGGAAGGCACCGCCATATCGGAGTCAATCACCCGTTGCCAGTAGCCTCCGAGCATGCGCCATATCTTCCCATACGTCATAGTCAGCGTGTGCCTTCACTGGATGACGTGGCGCTCGCTCACACCGACCTGAGTCGAGATGACCTGCACTGGCTGCACCTGCTCATCTCCGACTGGCAGATCATCGCCGATCTCTCGTTCGCCGACCTGGTGCTGTGGTTGCCCGACAGCAACGGGCAAGGCTATTGGGGAGGTGCCCAGATGCGACCGCTCACCGGTCCTACGGCCATCGTCGACGACCTGGTCGGCGCGTTCGTGCCCCGTGGCCGACGTCCGCTCGTCGACGTGGCATTCGACATCGGACGCATCGGCCGTGAAGGGGACCCCGAGTGGCGCGATGACGTCCCGATCCGCGTCGAGACCATCCCCGTCCTGCGTCAAGACCGGGTGGTCGCCGTGGTGGCTCGAAACACGAATCTGCTGGGCGTGCGAACCCCAAGTCGACTCGAACTCGCCTACTTGCAGGCCGCCAGCGACTTGACTCGCATGATCAGCCTGGGACGGTTCCCCTTCGATGTCGAGCGCAGAGGGTGGACCGCAACCCCGGGCGTCGGCGATGGTTTCATCCGGACAGACGCCGACGGTCTGGTGACTTACGCAAGCCCGAATGCGCAGTCGGCATACCGGCGTCTTGGACTGCAAGGCGACGTCACCGGCCGACAGTTCGCCTCGGCCACGATGGACTTGGTGCCAGCCCCCAGCATGCCCACGGACGAAGCGCTGCCGGTGACCCTCTCTGGGCGCCACCCGCGTGAGACCGAGCTCTGTAGCCCCGCGGCGACAGTCATCCTTCGGGTCATTCCCTTGCAACCCGCCGACGATCATGAGGGTGCGGTGATCTTGCTCCGTGACGTCACCGAGCTCCGTAGCCGCGAGCGAGAACTGATCACCAAGGACGCGACTATCCGCGAGATTCATCACCGCGTCAAGAACAACCTGCAGACAGTCGCCGCGTTGCTTCGCCTTCAGACCAGGCGCCTCCAGGCGCCCGAGGCCCGTGCGGCTCTCGAGGAGGCGGTACGCCGAGTGGGCTCGATCGCCATCGTGCATGAGACGCTGAGCCAAACGTTCGACGAGCAGCTTCAGTTCGACGACGTCGTTGACCGGCTCAGCCACATGGTCTTCGACTATTCGGCCGGGGGAGGCCAGGTGGTGACGCGTCGAACCGGGTCATTCGGACAGCTGCGAGCTGAGGTGGCCACGCCTCTCGCGATGGTGCTGACTGAAGTGCTGCAGAACGCGGCCCAGCACGGGTTCGCGGGGCGGTCGGGTCACGTGGAAATTCGGGTACGGCGAGAGGCTGCCAGGCTGAGCGTCACAGTGAGCGACGACGGACGTGGCTTGCCAGCCGGCTTCGATCCGCTCTCGTCAGGCGGGCTGGGTACGTCGATTGTGCGCACGCTGGTGGAGTCTGAACTCGGCGGGGTGATCCAGATGTCGGCCGGGCCAACACGGGGAACGGTAGTCGACATCGCCATACCGATCGAGGAACTCCCAGAAGACGGGCCTCAGTAGCAGCGGCTCAAGAGGAAAGGCGACGGTGAGCCTGAACCTTAGGCGCGAATCTTGGCCCGAGCGTTACGGCGTTTGAGAGCGCGACGCTCGTCTTCGGACATGCCGCCCCAGACCCCGTGGTCTTGACCAGCTTCGAGCGCCCACGCGAGACACTGCTCGCGCACCTCACAGCGACGGCAGACGGCTTTGGCCTCTTCGATCTGCAGAATGGCCGGACCGGTATTGCCGATCGGGAAGAACAACTCTGGATCCTCGTCGAGGCACGCAGAGAGGTGACGCCAATCCATCGGGGTGCAGCTCCTCTTTACACTAGGTGGAGGTCGCGATGAAACATCTCGTCGCTTGTCCGGATTGAACCGCAGGCTCGTGAAGTATTTCACGAACAATGCCTGACGGCATGTCTCTCTTCCCACGATGGATGATTTGTCGGCCAGTTCCCTCGGCAGCTGCACCGACATGCCCTCGAGCACTCCGTCGTGCTCAGGCATCGGGGAGAGAGTCTGCCGCAGCGAAGACCGCACGGCAAGTACTAAGCCTGACAAATGCAAGGCTCAGAAGCAAGAGTCTAGCAACGTCATGTCCGTCACAGCGCGCGGAGGTCGATTCTGGGCTCGGCCCTAGGCTATGGCTCGTGCCCGGCGCCGCTCCACTCCAGATAATGACCGTCTCGGCGCTCGTGGCTCTCGAGGCGATCTGCCTCGTGGCCCTTGCGATAGCCGAGCTGGCTCAAGTCGACGGTGCTCGCGCCAGTGTTGCCCTCACCACGGCCTTGTTCTTCGGGCTGTACGCCGTCGGACTCCTGTTCGCGGCCGTAGCGCTGTGCAGGCACAAAGGGTGGAGCCGCGGCCCGATCGTGCTGGCTCAGCTCATCCAGCTCGGCGTCGCCTGGAGCTTCTTCGGAGGCGACACCACCTGGGTGGCTGTCGTGCTGGCACTATCGGCCGGCATCTGTTTGGGCCTAGCGCTGTCGCCTCCGGTGACTCGGGCGCTCTATCCCGAGGTCGCTGAATGAGCACGCAAGGCCGAAGGCTCAGGCCTGCTTGGTCTCGGTGAAAATCTTGGCGATCTCGTCGATCTTTGACAGCAGTTCGTCAGCCTGCGCCGCATCGAACGTGCCTTTCGTGCCCGAGGCGCCCGCGAGCTTGGTCGCCTCGTTGAAAAGGGTGTGCAGCTGCGGATACTTCTCGAAATGTGGGGGCTTGAAGTAGTCCGTCCAGAGCACCCACAGGTGATGCTTGACCAGCTCAGAGCGCTGCTCCTTGATGAGAGTCGCGCGAACCCGGAAGTCGGGGTCGTTGTTGTCGGCGACCTTGCCGATGATCATCTTGACCGACTCGGCTTCGATACGCGCCTGCGCCGGGTCGTAGACCCCACACGGGAGGTCGCAGTGTGCAGAAACCTCGATGATGCGGGGGAAGAAACGACTGAACATTGCTAGACCTTTCGGTAGGACACGTTCGCCAGGACAAACGTCAACGATCAAGACTCGACGGTGGCCAGACTAGCCTCTCGACTTAATTGCCGCTGTCTCGCGTCTGCGTAGAAGAGAGTCCCACAATGGATCTGCCCCGCTGGGGTTTGGTGGTGGTGCGCGGTCGCTCGATGCAGCCCACGGTGCGTGACGGCGACCGACTGCTGGTTCGGTATGGCGGTGCGCCCGCCATAGGCAGGCTGGCCGTCGTTCGGCTGCCTGATCGCCCGTTGGCCATCAAGCGGGTCACCCGGCGCGTAGCCGGCGGCTGGTGGGTTGAACGAGACAACCCGGCCGAGGGAGTCGACTCCTGGCTGGTGGGAGCGATCGCCGAAGCGGACGTCGTGGCGATCGTCACGTGTTGCGTCTGGCCGCCACTTCGGCTCGGCAGCCGGCTCACTCGGCCACTCAGCGAGTAACCACGACCCGCACTAGGGTGGCAAGATGTTCGCAGCCTTCGCCGAGTCGTTCGATGCTGACAAGCCGCTGGCCGGTCTGACGCTGGGAGAGCGGCCGGCACCCGAATCAGACGCTGGCTGGACAACCGTTGATGTCAAGGCTGCTGCCCTCAAC
>JACCZJ010000260.1 GCA_013696065.1 Nocardioidaceae bacterium | reverse complement strand
CCCCAACCCAGCCAAGGACGACGTTCAGGACAACTTCGGGCTCTTCGCGATACAAGGGGGCGAAGCACCGCCTTGGCGCGCGAAGCCGATCGCGAACGCCCTGCGCACGTTCCTGTCCGCACTGAAGGACCCGGGACCGACATACACCCCTGCCCCAATCGGACTGAGTGTGACCTCGTCGGCAAGTGACGTGCAGAGCACTGTAACCGCGAAGCGGAACGGCAGTGCAACGGTGCACCTCAGACGCGCCAAGAACTGTTGGGATCCGTCAACCAAGACTCGGCTTGCCGTACCCAAGGTGGCGGTCAAGATCCAGACTTCCCAAAGCACCCGGACCGTGATGGTGGACCACCACGTTCGCTCATTCCCTCTGTAGAAAGTCGTTGTGCGGCGCTTGCACGTGTGTGCTCGGGCGCCTGCCAACTCGGCAACCCCCTCTAGACGCGCGGCGGTGCCGATGTGGGATTCGGTCTCATCTCCGCGCAGGGCGGCCATGATGACGACCGTGGTCACAGACCCGGCAGCTGAGCTGCAGAGGTCCGGGAAGCGCCCAGTCGCCACTCGCTCCCGCGGACAATCCGGGCGTGGTCCTACGACCGCGAACGCTGACCGAATCCGATGACCGAATCTGATGACCGAATCCGAACTCGTTCGCCTCGTCGGGCTCGGACTCGGCGGAGATCAACAACACTCATTCAGTGACTTTGCGTTGCTGACTGAGCACACTGTGTAGGATCGCCTCCAAGTATGCAGGCTGTGCCCGCTGGGGGCGACCCCTGGCACCAATCCCGGTCGCGTGACCCATGAGCTGGTGTTCGCTGTGCCTTTCTTCCGGTCCCCAACGCAGATTGCGATAGCCGCGGGTGTCACGGCGCTCCTCACGAGCACGGTGACCGCGCCACCGGTGCCCGCCGCCTCCGGCCCCTCGCTCGTGCACCGTCCCTCGTCCGTCGCGCACAACCAGCCCGACGGCACGAGGGCGCCTCAGCAGACCCAGCGCGCCCCTAACCCGGTCATTGCAGCCGCCGGCGACATCGCCTGCTCGCCCGCAGACTCGCATTTCAATGAGGGGGCAGGCCTCCACAACTACTGTCGGCAGATGGCGACGTCACGTCGACTCCTCAACCCAAAGATCGACCGCGTACTCACCCTCGGGGACAACCAGTACGAAGGGGGTCATCCCGCCCACTTCCGAGCGTCGTATGGGCCCTCCTGGGGCAGGGTAAGGGCTAAGACCTCCCCGGCGATCGGCAATCACGAGTATCGCACTCCCGGAGCGGCGGGGTACTTCGGGTACTTCGGCGAAGCTGCCGGGGACCCCAGCCGGGGATACTACAGCTTCGACATCGGCGCCTGGCATCTGGTGGCACTGAATTCCCAATGCTCTGAGCTGGCTCCAGGAACCGGCGTGGACGGATGTGCCCTGGGGTCTCCCCAGAACCGCTGGCTCAGAGCTGACCTGGCTCGGCACCCGAATCGGTGCACGCTCGCGTACTGGCACCGGCCTCCTGTGTTCAACGCGGGCTACGGCGACGACTCCGCGGTCGCGGCCCTCTGGAAAGCGCTGCGAGCAGCCGACGCCGACGTCGTCCTCACCGGGCACCGCCACAACTATGCGCGCTTCGCGAGGGTCGGCGCGGTCGGACAGCGCGACGCTGCGGGGATCCGCCAGTTCGTGGTGGGCACGGGGGGAAAGAACAAGGGACCGCTCTCCTTGGCTCCATCGGACACTGTGCAGGCACGCCAGGGCGACACCTTCGGCGTCTTGAAGATGAGGCTGCGGCCGACCAGTTATCGGTGGCAGTTCTTGCCCGTGCGAGGCGCGACTTACAGCGACACGGGCACGGCTTCCTGCAACTAGCCACCGCATCTGTGGCTCAGCCGGCTGGGAGATACCAATACCGGAGCGGAGGCGTCTTGGAGTCGGAGATCGCCACCAGGTCGCGGGTGAACGCGTTGGGATCGGCCGGGTCGCGCGTGAAGGCCAGCCCCTCGGTCGCCTTGCAGGTGATCGTGTCCTTTGCCGGCTCGACTGAGGTAAGACGCGACGCGAACGTTGCGCCCTGCATGCTCCACCTGAATATCTGGCAGGGTTTCTTGGCCGTGGCAGGACTCACGAGGGCGATGTCGTCACCGTTGCTGTCCGCGGCCGTAATGGGTGCACCGCGAGAACCCTTGACGACGCCGACGTAGGTGACCGTCGGCGCATAGTCGATTGCAGACCCGACTTGAGCGACTGGAGTGTCGGGATCGCGCCCGGTTCGCAACTCTAGACTGCGGCTCAGCAGTTTGCCGCCGATACGAGTCACCAGGTAAGCCTGGGGGACGCCTTCGGCGTCGGAGGCCTGGGCAACTGACTCGACGTTGCAGGCAGTGATTCCCCCTAGTCCGACAAAGTTTTTGACGTCGAAAATCTTCCACGGCGACCAGGTGGTGACGGTGGGGTCGGTGACATCGGGCTCGACCCATTCGATGAGGCGGCGAGTGTCGCAGGTGATGTCCTTGCCGCTGGCGTCATACACCCTGTTGACCCGGGCGTCTCCGGTCGCGCCAATGATGAGATTCCTGGTGCTACTCCCGTCTGCGGTCGGTCGCTCAGGCCCGACCGTAAGATCCTCCCAGTCATTGTTCTGAGCGATCGTCGGATCCAATGCCCAGCCAGGGGTGGCAATCGAGAACGGACGCACCTGTTCGACGGCATGGGTCACCGGGTTGAGTTGGATTGCCCAGGTACGTGGCGCGCTGTACTTGCTGACACTCTCTGAGCGCAACGTCAGCCAGTCCCGAGCAGGCGGATGGCGTGTCACTCGGCTTCCAGACGTCGGAGATGCTCCAGTACCAGTTCGGATAGCGGGGGGAGGCGACCAAACCGGACAACTCGATGGCCTCAGGCGCGGTGTCGCTGGTATGGGCGCTCTGCGTCGTGCTGCTGAACGAGGCGAATACTGCCTGAAGTGGCACGAGTACCAGGAATGCACCGAAAAGGCCCGCGGCGACGCGCTGAGATGGACGAGCCGATCGCGTTGAGCGCAAGACGCGCCTCCTAGGTAACTGGTCCTTCAGTCACTCATCGCGACGCGGCGAGGATATCAGAGATCGGGCGAAATCGGACAGTCCAAAATCCCCCGCACTTGTGCTCCAGACGCGGTCGTCGGGCGGACGACGGATGTCTTCGGAGGCTTCATCGTCGACAACGCGTTGGCCGACGACACGCGCAACCACAAAGAATCCAGCGACCACCACTAGCAGGAACAGGGCGACCAGGGCGACAACGAGCGGCGTATGCATGTTCATCGAGTCGAACATGAGCACCTCCTCTTCTTCTCTTCATGCTAATCAGAGTTGGCGCTATCTGGCACGAATGCTCATTACGGAACGGTGACTAACGAAGCAAGACCCGCTAGTGGACAGGTGCGGCTAGCGGGCCTTGACGGGTTGTACTCGGCTTCAGATCAGAGCGCGTAGATCTCGATTTCTTCGAGAGTGCCCGTCTCGTCGTCAACCTCGACCTCGGCCACCATGGTTCCGGTGACGAGGTCTGCGGTGGTGCCGTCCTCGTCGGCGTCCTCGATCTCGATCTCGGTGTCTTCGGTGACCTCGAAGGTCAACGTCCCCACCGCAAGGCTTTCGATGGTGAGGATAGAGGTGGCGTCGTCGTAGCTCACGATCGTGCCGAGCACATCGCCGTCATCCTCGTCGGCTTCGCCGTCGTCGTCGACGTCTCCGTCACAGTCGTCGTTGAGGCTGTCGTCCTCGTCCTCGTCGGCTTCGCCGTCGTTGTCGGAGTCTTCGTTGCCGTCCTCACTGCCATCGTCGTCGCTGTCGGCGTCGGTGGCTGAGGTGCCGTTCTCGTTCTCGTCCTCGTTGTTCACATTGTCGCCGTCACGGTCGTCGTCGTCGGAGACACAGTTCTCGTTCGCGTCGTCCTCGTCCTCGTTGTCGACGCCGTCGTGGTTGGCGTCCTCGTCCCCGTCGAGGTCGCCGTCGTCATCGGTGTCGGCGTCGTCGGCGTCTGTGCTGGCCAAGCCGTCGTGCACCTCGTCGCCGTCATCGTGCCCGTCTCGGTCGGAGTCTTCGCTGTGCGGCAGCGCGGAGTTGCGGTACTCGCCGAGGTTCCGCAGTCCGTCGTGGTCGGGGTTGCCATTGGCGTTCGCCCGATGTGGGTTCAGGCCATGGTTGGTCTCCCACACGTTCGGCATGCGATCGCCGTCGCTGTCGCGGAGGGCATTAGCGGTCGCTGGCGCAACGCCGAACAGCCCGCCGTAGGCGACCGCGGCGAGAACGGCAGCGAGCCGCACTGGGGTGTTTTGGGTGAAGCTCACGGAATATGTCCTCTGG
>JACCZJ010000232.1 GCA_013696065.1 Nocardioidaceae bacterium | reverse complement strand
AGCCGCATCCGCAAGTCGCCGTACTTCTACGCCTCCGAGAGACACGGCGTGCAGTCATACACCGTGTGCAACCGCATGTACCACCCACGGCATTACGACGACATGATCGCCGAGTACTGGAAGCTGGTCCGCGATGTCACCTTGTGGGACGTCGGAGTGGAGCGCCAAGTTGAGATCGCCGGTCCGGACGCCTTGACACTGGCCAACATGCTCACCCCCCGTGACCTCACTAAATGCGCGGTCGGCCAGAACAAGTTCCTGCTCAACACCGATGTCGACGGTGGGGTGATCAACAACCCCGTGCTGCTGCGGCTGGCTGAGGACTGCTTCTGGTTCTCCGTTGCCGACGGTGACGTGCTGCTGTGGGCCAAGGGCGTGGCCAGCCAGGCAGGTCTCGACGTGCGCGTCAGTGAACCCGACGTGGCGCCGGTTCAGATTCAGGGGCCGAAGTCGCAAGCTCTGATGCGCGATCTCTTCGGAGAAAAGGTCCTCGACTTGAAGTACTACTGGAGTGCCGAGTTCGAGCTCAACGGCATGGACGTCGTGGTGGGCCGTACCGGCTACACCGGTGAGATCGGCTACGAGATCTACCTGCGCAAGGCGAGCCGCGACGGCATGAAGCTCTGGGACACCCTCCTCGAAGCAGGCCAGCCGCACGACCTCGCCGTCATCGGGCCGTGCCAAATCCGCCGGGTGGAGGCCGGGATCCTCAGCTACGGCTCGGACATCGCGTTGGACAACAACGCCTACAGCGACTACGCGTTCCTGAACCCGTACGAGATCGGCCTCGGATGGACCGTGGACCTCGACTCCGAAGGCGACTTCATCGGCAAGGAGGCGCTGACGCGGATCGCGGAGGAAGGGGTGAGCCGGAAGGTGGTGGGGGTCGAGATTGGGGGAGACCCGATCATCGGCTACCTCGACGACTACGTCCCTGTCATCGACGGCGACCAGCAGATCGGCCAGGTCTCGTCGGCCTTCTGGTCCCCCCGGCTCGAGAAGAACATCGGTTTCGCCTTGGTCCCGGTCGAGCAAAGCGAGAACGGCACCAAGCTGACCGTACGTACGGCGGCTCGGGGAGAGGTCGATGCCGTGGTCGTCCCCAGGCCATTTGTCGACCCCAAGAAGGAGACCCCCAAGAGCAGCGCGCTGGCAGCGAACAGGTGAGCGACGCGGGGACGAATCGCGGTCCTGGACTGGTCGAACGGCTCAAGACAGGTCCTGTGCTGTGCGCCGAGGGGTATCTCTTCGAGCTCGAGCGTCGCGGCTATCTCCAGGCGGGCGCATTCGTTCCCGAGGTGGTGCTCGACCACCCAGAGCAGGTCACGGCTCTGCACCGCGACTTTGTGCGCGCTGGTTCCGACGTCGTGGAGGCGCTCACCTACTACGCCCACCGCGAGAAGCTGCGTGGTGTCGGCAAGGACGGGCTGCTCGAGGACATGAACCGCCAAGCCCTCTCGTTGGCACGTGATGTCGCCCACGAGGCCGGCGCGCTGTTGGCGGGGAACATCTGCAATACCAACGTGTACGACCCTGCGGACTCCCAAACGCAGACGCAGACACGGGAGATGTTCGAGGAGCAGGTGGGGTGGGCGGTCGAGGCCGGCGTCGACTTCGTCATCGGCGAGACCTTCCGTTATGCGGGTGAGGCTCAGATGGCGCTGGACGTCATACGACGTTGCGGCCTGCCCGCAGTGATCACCCTCGCCGTGGGGCAGGAGCCCGAGACGCGAGAGGGGGAGTCGCTGCCGGACGCGTGCCGGCGGCTGGCAGACGAGGGCGCCACTGTCGTCGGGCTCAACTGCATCAGGGGTCCAGCGACGATGCTGCCGCTGCTGGCCGGCATCGTCGCCGCTGTCGACGTGCCGGTCGCCGCGCTCCCCGTTCCCTACCGGACCCATGCCGATCAGCCCACGTTTCAGTCGCTGCGGGAGGAGGACGCGGCTCTGCTGCCGGACGGCCGCCCCTTCCCCACGGCGCTCGACCCGTTTACCTGCAACCGATATGAGATCGCCGATTTCGCCGTCAAGGCGCGCGAGGCCGGTGCTGGCTACCTGGGATTGTGCTGCGGCGCGGGACCCCACCACATGCGGAGTATGTCGGAGGCGCTGGGGCGTTCCCCCGAGGCCAGCCGATACTCCGACGACATGTCCAAGCACGCCTTCTTCGGGACGGATCCGGTGCTGGCCGGCCACAACCGCGCCTACCGTGACCGCCTCTGATCTCCGTCGTCGAGGCCGGGCCCGCACCCGTGGCTACTCGGCGCTCGCC
>JACCZJ010000194.1 GCA_013696065.1 Nocardioidaceae bacterium | reverse complement strand
CAGCTCTGTCTCGAGGCCATGAATCGCATGCTCGGCGGAGAGGTCTTCATCCTCAAGATGCCCCGGGTTCGCGTTGGCGACCTGGTCGAGACGCTGATTGAGGCGTACGCACCGCAATTCGGCTACCGCGCCGACCAGATCGCCATCGAGACGATCGGGATACGTTCGGGAGAGAAGGTTCATGAGGCGCTCATGACGGCCGACGAGGGCAGTCGCGCGGAGACGGTCGGTGCGATGTATGTGGTGCAACCACAGTCGGCGGCGCTCCTGGGCCGGGCCTCCGCGGTTGATCCCGATGCCGATGGGCCGGTGCTTGATCGGAACGAGCTGCGGGACCTGCTCGACCGCGCGGGCTGGCTTCGTCCGCAGATCCTGCCGAGCATGGGATGACCATCGCGATCGAGATCGCCGGAAGACAGATCGGGAATGGTCACCCGCCACTCGTCATCGCGGAGATCGGAGTCAACCACAATGGCGACCCCGAGCTGGCCCTTCGCCTCCTCGAGGCGGCCGCGGACGCCGGCGCGGACGCCGTCAAGCTGCAGACGTTCCGATCCGAGGCGCTGGCGATGCCCAACGCACCGCAGGCCGCCTATCAGCGCGCGCGCGCGCGGGCTTCCTCACAGCTCGAGATGCTTCGCGAGCTGGAGCTGCCCACGAGTGCCATCGGCTCCCTCCAGGCGCGCGCGGCGCAACAGGACATCATTCTCTTTTCATCCCCATTCGACCTTGAGAGTGTCGATCTCCTCGCATCGCTGAAGGTGCCCGCATTCAAGATCGGTTCCGGCGACCTCACCAATCTCATTCTTCTGCGCGCCGTTGCTGGCCACGGTGTGCCGGTCCTGCTGTCAACCGGCATGGCGACGATCAGCGAGATCGACCTCGCCATGGAGGATCTCCGCGCGCATGGCAATCCATCCGTGGCGCTGCTTCAATGCGTATCGGTCTACCCGGCGGCCCCGGCCATGATCAATCTGCGCGCGATGGGGACCCTGCGCGATCGGTACAACGTGCCGGTTGGCCTGTCCGATCACACCACCGGACTGGGAACACCCGTCGCGGCAGCTGCACTCGGTGCAGCCATCATCGAGAAGCATCTGACGCTTGACCGATCCCTGCCGGGCCCCGATCACGCTGCATCACTCGACCCGATGGCGTTCAGGCAGATGGTGGAGGCGATCCATGAGGCGCACGAGGCGTTGGGCGTTGGGGTGAAGGCACCCATCGCTCAAGAATCGGAGGTACGGATGGCCGTGCGACGGTCTCTCGTCCTTGCCCGCGGCGTCGCTGCCGGACAGCCTCTGTCTGCCGACGACCTCATTGCCCTTCGTCCTGAACAGGGACTCTCGCCCCTTCTGATCGATGCGGTTGTCGGTCGTCGCGCCGGGCGTGATCTCGAGATGGGTGATCGGCTGCGCGGCACTGACCTCCGGCCGCCGCTCGAGATCCCCGACGTCGGCTGACCCCGCGAGCCGGGTATGATCGCCGCATGAGCGGCCATCGGGAGGACGACGCATAGCGCCCCAGGGACTTGGGTCGGAAGAGCAGCGCGGACGTCCCTCCGTCAGCGTCGTGATCCCCATGAATTCGCGCCACGATCTCCTCTGGCGCGCGCTTGCCAGCGTTGCCGCCCAGACCCACGCCGACCTCGAGGTCGTCGTTGTCGTGGACGGTGCGGACGATCAGACCACCGGCATCCTCGCGAAGTGGGTCGACCGACCCCTGACCGTCATCGTCAACGAGCGCTCGGTCGGTGGTGGCGAGGCCCGCAACATCGGTGTCCGTGCCGCGCGCGGTCGCTGGATCGCGTTTCTCGACGACGACGATGAGTGGCTTCCACACAAGCTGGAGCGACAGCTCGTCGATCTGAGCTCCGCCTCGGACGATAGAGTCGTTGGCCTCTCGCAGCTCATCACGCGGAGCCCCAGCGCCGATTACGTCGGCCCGAAGGAAGCGCCAAAGCCGGCTGAGCCGCCCAGTGAGTACCTGTTCGTGCGCAGTGGGTGGTTCAAGGGTGGTGGGCGCGTGCAGACATCAACCCTCGTCGTGCCACGCAGCCTGATGCTGGAGGTGCCCTTCGATCCGGACCTGCCGCGATATCAGGAGACGGATTGGATCCTGCGCGCCGCCGCGGCGGGCGCGCGCCTGGTGATGACGATGGAACCGCTGTCGATTTGGTACGTGGAAGAGGGACGCTCGGGGATCACCACCTCCTTCGTGGGGGACTGGCGATTCGCGTTGAAGTGGATCAAGGAGCGGCGCCACCTGATGACCCGCCGCGCGTACGGCTCCCTCGTCCTTGTGCGCGTTGGAGGCTTGGCGGCCGCGTCGAAGGACCCACGCGGCGCTCGGATCGCGTGGCGTGAGGCTTTGGGTCATGGTCAACTTTCGGTGCGCGACATTCTCATCTTTTTCGGAAAGTGGGTGCTTCCGCCGGGACTCCGCCGTCAGCTCCGCTCACGCCTGGCGGCTGATCGCCGCCGTGCCGAGTGGTCCAGTCGCGTTCGGTCGAAGCTCCAGGAGCGACGTTAAGTTGGCTACGTGAGCATGTTCGGCTTCGCGCGCGCATCAGCGTTGTACATGCTGTCGAACATCCTGCCGAAGATCAGTGCAGTCTTCCTGGTTCCGATTTACGTCCGCGTCCTGTCCGCCGCCGAGTACGGGACGATCGCACTCCTTGTGACCCTGGTTGGACTGCTCACGATGGTATACCGCCTCGGGATGGACGGCTCTCTGATGCGACTCCATTTCGACTCCTCGGCCGACGACCGGGGTGGAATTTATGGAACGGCGACGCTATTCACGCTGGGTGTTGCGGGCGTGTCCACCGTTGTGCTGGCGGCGGCAGGGCCATTCCTCTTTGGACTTTTTCCCGGCGACATTCCGTTCTTCCCGCTGGGCCTGCTCGCTCTCCTGATCGCCCTGGTTTCCTCGATCGGCTTTGTGCCGTCGGTGTTTTTCCGGGCGACGCGCCAAGCATCGAAGTTCGCAGCCTTCAACATCGGCGGCTTCGTGCTGACGAGCGCGATGGTGGTCCTGCTGCTTGTCGTATGGCGCTTCGGTACTGCGGGAGTTCTGTTCGGTCAGCTCATTGGTGGCGCCATCCTTCTCGTCATCGCCCTATGGGTGGTCCTGCGCCTCGGTAGGCTGCACCTGGACCGGAAGTTACTAGGGGAGATGCTGTCGCTCGGCCTGCCGTTGCTCCCGCATGCCGTCTCGGGCTGGGCGCTGAGGCTGATGGACCGATGGCTCATTGGTCTTTTCATCGGTCTCCCCGCGGCCCAGGCCCTCGCGGCCATCGGCACCTACTCGCTTGGCTATCAGATCGGATCGGTCGTGACGATTCTCATGGCTTCCTTCAATGCGGCCTGGGCACCATACTTCTACGGGATTGCTGAGCGGCAGGCGGCGCCGCGGCTCTATCGTCATATGACGACGGTGGTCCTGGCGGGGGTCTTCGTGGTGGCGGTTGGTCTTTCCGCCACGTCGCGCGAGATCGTCCAAGTCGTCGCTCGGCCGGGGTACGAGGCTGCGGCTGATGTCATCAGTGTGGTGGCGCTAGGCGCCGTTTTCTACGCGTTCTACACAATGTTCGTTACTATCGTTTTCGTCGCCAAGCGCACGAGGCGCCTGGCGCTGCTGACAACCGCATCGGTATTCGTGAACCTCGTACTGAATGCTCTCCTCATCCCGACGCTTGGCGTCGTGGGAGCCGCGTGGGCCACTGTCGGAAGCTATGCTTTTTTCGCTGCGGTCACGTACCTGTACGCGCGCCGCATGTATCCGATGAGCGTCGATGGGGTCCGCCTCTTTCTCACCGCGCTGTTGGGCATCGCCGTCGCCATGGGTGCCCGCGCACTCCAGCCCACTGACCTGATTGTCTCGATCGCGCTCCACTTCCTCATCTCCGTCGGGTACGCCGGGGTCGTGCTCCTAGTGCTCGTGCAACCGATGCGTCAGCTCCTGCGCCTCAGGGGCGAGATCCGCCAGATTGGCGCAGCTGACCGATTGGGCACGGCGGTATGATTCGTATGTCTGACCCCAGCGCCGCGCGTGCGATGGCGCGCGCAGCGGTTGCCGACCTCGGACGCAGCTTCCCTGGCCTCCTCGCTGTGGGCGGGATCGAGCTGGGCGCCGCGCTGGAGCAGGCGCTTTTCGCCTTCATCAGGGATCGTCGACGGGATGAGCGCGGAGGTTACCTACCCGCGCGTCCCGGCCTGCGCATCCTGCATGCCGCTGCGATGAGTCTTCGCGCCGACGCACCGTACCGGCTAGGCGGGGTCGCCGTCCTGATCCAGGTGCCGATTCACGCCTACCTCTTCCAGCCGATCGGCGACCAGCTGCGGCATCGTGGCGTCGCGGAGTCGACGACGATCGGCGTGCAGCCGGGCCTGGCATCCTCCGGATTTGCCGATGTGGATCTCAGGTGGCAGCTCGCGCCGCGGTGGGTGCCGGTTCTGGCCCGGCACGCGTCGGCGGTGGCTCGGCTGCCTACCAAGGGGCGCAAGGCGATGGCGGATCATCCTCACCCTGAGTTTCACGATCCGGCGCGTCAGGCGCTCCCGCGCATCGCCCTCCGCGCGGCGCAGCTCGAGTCCGTCCTGCATCGGCTGCGCCCGTCGGCCCTCGTTGCCTTCAATGAGGTCGGGCTCTGGGGACGGATCGCGCCGGCCGTGGCTCGGTATCACAGCATACCCAGCCTCGACCTCCCGCACGCCGAGGCATCGGACCCCGACGCTGCGCGCGACCTCGCGTATGACATGGTGGGCGTATATGGACCGAGGTCGGCCGACGTCATGCGAAGGGCCGGCGTGGCGGCCGACAGGGTGCACGTCGTGGGGCCGATTCGATACGACACGCTCGCCCTCCGTTCCCAAGAGCCCCGACATGAGTTGTCGGTAAGGCGGGTCATCTACGCGTCGCAGCCAGTCCGGGCGTCGATTCCTGCGCTCTCTGGAGCGGCGAAGGAGTTGGCACTTAAGGCAGCTCTCGCGGCGGCCGACGCTGTTGCGCCTTCGGAACTGGTCGTGAAGCCTCATCCCACCGAGGCGCTGAAAGATCTGGCGAGACTGGTACGAGCGATTCCCACCGATGCCCGGGTTGCCGTTCGGATCGACACCGACAGCGATCTCCATGACCTATTGTTCAGCGCAACGTTGCTGGTCACTACGTCCTCGCAGAGCGTATTCGACGCGGCCGTCGCAGGAGTGCCGGCCATGATGGTCCACTCCGTTGGCGGGGTACCGCCGGTTCCCTACGCCGCTGAGGGGTTCGCAATCGAGGTCACGGACTCTGCCTCGGCACGACGGGCCGCATGCGCGCTAGCCGATCCGGCACAGCGGGCGCAGGCCCTTCTGCGATCTCGGACCGCCCTTCGAGGACGAGTTGGGGAGCTGGACGGTAGGGCGAGCGAGCGAGCGGCGAGCCTGATTGAGTCACTAATCCTCTCCCCTTCGATTCCATAGAATGTTGGCATGCCGATCTCCAACGTGTGCCAAATGACGGCTGACCAGGCTTAGCGTGCCCTCGTCACGCGATGAGCGTCCCCGGGTCGTCATGCTCGTGCGCAATCCCTTCACTCATGACAGCCGGGTCGAGAAGGAAGCGGATACGCTGCGGGACGCCGGCTTCGCGGTGACAATCGTGTGCGAATGGCGAGACGGCCTCGCGCGTCACGAGACGCGACGCGGCGTGGACGTGCACAGGGTCCCTCGAAGGTTTGCGAGGATTCCGATCCTTCGGTTTCTCTCCTACCGGTCAGACCTCATCCGGGCGGTTGAGGAGACGGAGCCTGCGATCCTTCACGCCCACGACGCGAATGCATTGGGGGAGGTCGGCTTGGTCGCGGCTCGGAGGGAGGTGCCATTCGTCTATGACTCGCACGAGCTGTGGTTGCGGCGAACGCGACACAAGCACTCGAGGCTGTATCACGGTGCCATGCGAGCTTGGCACGCCCGAGTGGAACGGCGATACGTCCCGCGCGCAGCGGCTGTCTTCACGGTCAGCCCGCCGATCGCGACCTACCTGCAGAAGCAATACAAGCTCCAGAAGGTTGACCTCGTCGCGAACTATCCTGAGGTGGACCAACACCTTGAACGCAGAGATCTGCGTGAACTCGCGGGGGAGGGCGTGATCCCATCTAATGCTCCGATCCTGCTCCACATCGGGCTCTACGGGAACGACCGGGGAATCGAACAAGTGATGGAGGCACTGACCCGGCTGCCGGACGTCCATTTCGTCCTGCTCGGTGCGGGGGATCGAGCCGGGCGGGCCAAGCAAGAGGCAGCCGCGCTGGGCATAGCTGCGCGGGTTCACCCGCTCGATCGGGTGCCGACCGACCAGGTGATCGCCTACGCGTCCTCGGCGACGATCGCCATCGTCCCCATCATCCCGAATGACCTGAGTTATGAATGGGCCCTACCTAACAAGCTGTTCCAGTCCATGGCCGCTGCGCTTCCGGTCATCGCCAGCGATCTGCCGGAGATGGGTGCCGTCGTCAGGGAGACTGGTGCCGGTCTCACGGTGAACGCGCGAAATCCCGATGAGATTGTGGGAGCCGTTCGAAACCTGCTCGCCTCGCCGGCCCTCCGAGAACAGATGGGGGCACGGGGGCGAGCGGCCGTCCTAGAGAGGTACAACTGGGGCGTTGCTGCGGCAACGCTCGTTGAGGCCTATCGCCGGATTCCGCTTCCCAGGGCGCCGGCACTCCCGAAGGGAGGGCTCGTGGAAGGCGATGCCTGAGATTGGGACGGCGTTTCTCGGATTATCCGTTCCCGACCCGATCTCCGTAGACGACGTCCATCGCAACCCTGCCCACGTCCCGCGCAACCTTGGGCTGCAGATGTGGAGAAATCGTCTTTTCGAGATCGCTTGCGCGACCGGTTTCAAGGCCACCTGCCCGGTACGGAGCGACCGACTGGAGTTCGTGAGCGCGTCGTACGGGGCCGCTGGGTTGGATGGAACCTGCGCCGTGATCGTCGTCCACCACCGATGCGACT
>JACCZJ010000166.1 GCA_013696065.1 Nocardioidaceae bacterium | reverse complement strand
CCCTGCTGCGCGAGACCGGCGAACGGATCGCTGAACAGTGGCTGACGTGAGCCGCTTGCTGCCGTCCTGACCGGAGTACTCGTGGGCAAGTATCAGCCGGTGTTGCGTAGGCCGGCGGCGATGCCGTTGACCGTGAGCTGGATGGCTCTGGCGTGCAAGACCTTGTCGATCTCAGGCTTTTCCGCACGGAGCGGGCGACTCTTGGGGCGTCAATTCGGCATAAGCCCAGCGGCGGCTGGACGAGCGTCATCGGTGCCTCTCTGTCCGTGATGCCAGCACCGGGCGATGAATCGCCAGTCCCAGCTCTAGGCCAAGGCGGGTATTGCGTGCTTGCGTGGAGGCCAGCGGCCCCACAGGGCATCCAGCAGCAGCGGGTCGTCGGCCTCAAACTCTCATGGGCATGCCGGACAGGACCAGGGGGTCGAACGGAACCAACGCCGCGAGTGCCGAAGCGATGGTGCTGGGCAGTGCCCGGCCTAGTTCCCATGCGGCTGGCGGGTTGGCGATCAGCTCGTAAACGGGGCCATGCCGAGTTCTGTCGAGCCGGCCGAGACGATGCCGCTGGCTTGGGCAATCGTTCTCGAACCGCATTCGGACTCTCCGCGGACCGGCGAGGAGAAATCGAGGCTCCGACCTGCGCCGATGCGCGGGCGTGCAGTTGACCCAGAACCACCCCTCCGTGATTGGGCGTCGTTGACCGCTGACGAAACCGCACGCTGAACTGGCCTGATAACGGTTGTTGACGTTGGCGGATGCCGGGAGTTTGCGATCCTTCTACGGACTAGCTGCGGACAATCCACAGTAGACAGTTAGGACTCGCACGCCGTTCCGAAGCACCGGGACCTGAATCGCCCCGAGTCTAGTGGAGCGGGTTCTCCCGCGAGCGATTGCTCGGCGGGGTGTTCTGACGGTAGTACTCGGATTCGACTTCTGCCGGAGTGCGGTGGGCCGGGGAGAAAGCCGGGTGTGGTTGAACCCGTTGATCCAGCCGAGGGTGGCCAGTTCGAGGTCATCGGCGCCGTTCCATGGTCCTTCCCAGTGGACGAGTTCGGTCTTGTAGATGCCGATGATGCTCTCGGACGCTTTCGGCGCTGCCCCTCTATACGACCTTGGGGGTAAACCGATGTACGGCTCCGCCCTTCAGGAGGCACCCATGACAAGCCGCCGCTGTCCAAGCAATTCCTGGTCGGTGAGTGGGCCGCCGACCGGATTGCGCTACTCACCGCAGCGGCGGCTGAGCGCTCAGAGCATGGAGCCAAGGTCTGATCCGACGGTCGGGTATGCGGCGGTCATGGACTTGAGCTGGCGCGTGGTGAGACCGAGTTTCATGGCCAGCCCGATGAGGTTGATGAGTTCGGCGTACTCGGGCCCCAGCAGGTGGGCGCCGACGATCTGGTCGTTGGAACGGTCGACAAGAATCTTGGCTGCTGCGCTCGTCTCGCCAATACGGTAGTTGGAGTACCAGCCACTGGTGTCGTTGTACCGGACGTCGATGTCGATGCCCCTGTCCCTAGCCTCCTGTTCGAGCAGGCCGACTCTCGCAAGCTCGGGGATGGTGAACACCGCTGTCGGCACACCGGTGTAGTCAGGGACTGTCGTGGTGCCCTTGACCATGTTGGACGCGGCGACCTTGCCTTCGAACACGGCCACCGGGGTGAGCGGCATTCCGGGACTGGCAGCTGAGTCACCAGCGGCGTACACGGCGGGATTGGTCGCGCTCTGCAGGTGTCCGGCAACGCTCACACCGTGCTTGCCCCAGTCCACCCCTGCGGCGTCGAGGTCGAGGCCCGACAGGTCAGGTGATCGGCCGGCGCCGTGCACGACGAGGTCGCACTCGATCGTCTCGGGGATACCGGATCGGTCGACACTGACCCGGTAGCCGGTCTCAGCCTTCTCGACCGCGGTGATTGTTGTGGAGGTCCGTACGTCGATCCCGGCCTCCATGCTTCGACCGATCAGGAGGTCCACCAGGTCTGGGTCGAATCCCTTCAGGGGTCGTAGGCCGCGGTCGATGATCACCGGCGTGCTGCCGGCTCGTGCCGAGATGTGGGCGAACTCGAAGGAGATGAACCCGCCACCGACGAACAAGGTCCGGGCAGGGAGTGCCTCGAGGTCCAAGAAGTCAGTGCTGTCGATCAGGTGCTCGTGGCCGGGGAAGTCGAGCGGTCGTGGACGCGCACCTGAGGCGATCAGGAAGTGTCCAGCCTCGAAGGGTGCGCCGTCGATCTCGACCCGAGTCTTGTCGGTGAACCTTGCGCGGCCGTGGAGTGTGTCAACACCGCGGCTCGCGAGGTCGCGCTCCAGGTTCTGGGGCACCGGGTCGGTGAAGCCACGTTTGTGCTTCATCAGGTCGCTCCAGTTGATCGACAATGCAGTGTCGTCGATGCCCTTGCCGTGCATCAGTCGTGCACTGTCAATGATCTCTGCGCCGCGGCGAAGGATCTTCTTCGGGTCGCAGCCACGAAGCGCGCAGGTTCCGCCGTAGGGAAGCACGTCGACAATCGCGACCTGCCAGCCCTGGGCGGCGCACTTGTTGGCCGCCGCGACGCCGGCCATGCCGGCACCGATCACGATCAGGTCTTAGCTCTTGGTCATGGCGATGTTCCTTTCGGAGTGTCGACCTCCACGGCCTGGATGTGGTCACTAGCTGGCGCGGACGGGGTCGGCTGGGCAACCGATGAGTCTGCTCCCGAGCGGTGCATGTTCTTGAACAGTTGCCATCCACCGAGCACGGCAGCCGCAGCCCCGAGACCGATCAGCGTCCAGCTGGCCAACGACAACCCGGCGAGGAATCCCACGAGACCAAGCGTTGCCAGCACGGGGATCCCACAGCAGATGCCGAACGCACCGGCAACCGCGGCAGCCAAACCGAATCCCTGGGCACGGTCACGCATGCGCGATGACTGCCTGCAATTGCTCGACGGTGGGCGCGCCCGCCGGTCCGTCCGGCGTCTGGTAGACGCGACACGACAAGCCGATACCCGCATCCGCGGCGGCAAACACGTCGATGCCGTCGACGAGGATGCTCGGCGACCCGTGGAAGCCCAATCTTTCGGCCTCCTCAACCGACTCCACCAAGTGGTGGGTCACCGTGATGTCCGGCCGCTCGGCTGCGATCGCGACGAGACGCTCGTCCGCAACCTTCCAGTTGGGACAGCCGTCGAAATAGAGAAGTGCGATGTCCATGCAGCGACCGTAAACCTTGATCTGTACTAGAAGGTCAAGCGTTAGACTGAGAGCATGCTGATCGGAGAGCTTGCCGAGTCTGTTGGTTTGCCCAGCCAGACCATCAGGTTCTACGAGCGCGAAGGCCTGCTGCCGCCGGCCAGACGAGGGGCCAACGGGTACCGCGTCTACGACGAAACGACGCTGAACCGTCTGGGCTTCATACGCGCTGCGCAGGCAGCTGGCCTCACGCTCGGAGAGATCCGGAGCATCGTCGATCTCCGCGACGACGGTGACGTGCCGTGCGGGCACGTGACGGCGCTGCTGCACGCCAAGCTCGATGCCGTCCGTGTCCGGCAGCGGGAGCTCGACGCACTGGCGTCGGAGCTCGAGCATCTACTCACGCGTAGTCAGCGCCTCGATCCGGGCGACTGCGCCGATACCGACATCTGCCACATCCTCATCGCATCCCGCTGAACAGGGCGGACGACGCCCGGCCTCAGCCCTCGGCACGCGAAAGCGTGAGGGCGAAGTCACCGTTCGGGTCGGTCCAGTGGTCCCAGTCGTACCGAGACACTGCTAGAAGACGTTGGTCAGCTG
>JACCZJ010000164.1 GCA_013696065.1 Nocardioidaceae bacterium | reverse complement strand
TCACAGAGGCGATCCGCCAAGAGGAGCGGCTGCGGTGGATCGGCGTGCGCCACGAGGAGGTCGCCGCCTTCGCAGCGGGCGCGCAGGCGCAGCTCACCGGCACGATCGGCGTCTGTATGGGCACGGTCGGACCGGGCTCGATCCACCTGCTCAACGGTCTGTACGACGCGAAGAAGTCGCATGCCCCCCTGCTCGCCATCTGTGGACAGGTTCCGATCGCCGAGATCGGCAGCGACTACTTCCAGGAGGTGAACAACGACGTCTTGTTCAGCGATGTGGCCGTCTTCGCGCAGACGGTGACGAGCCCTAGCCAGCTGCCGCATCTGTTCGAGCAGGCGGTCAACGCTGCCACGAGTCATCGCGGCGTCTCCGTCCTGACGCTGCCCGCGGATGTCGGCGACCTGACGCTGCCCCGCGATGCGGCAGAGCCTCGCTTTGTGGGGATCGATCGCCCCACGACGCCGGATCCCACGTCGCTGCACGAGGCAGCCGACCTGCTCAACGAAGCGGCCAAAATCACCTTGCTGGTCGGTATGGGCGCCCGAGAGGCGCGCGAAGAAGTGCTGGAGGTGGCCCGACAGTGCGCGGCGCCGATGGTCCTCACGCTGAAAGGCAAGGAAACCCTCGAGCGCGACAACGTCTACCAGGTCGGCCAGAACGGTTTGCTCGGCAATCCGGCGGCAGCGCAGGCCTTCGACGATTGCGACCTGCTCTTCATGGTGGGCACCGACTTTCCCTACCGCGACTTCTATCCTTCCGACGCGACCGTCATCCAACTCGATGCTCGAGCTGATCACATCGGGCGTCGCACGTCTGTTGACCTGGGTCTCGTCGGTCACGCCGCACCGACCCTGCAAGCGTTGCTGCCGCTGCTGAGCAGTCCTCACGATCGTGCCCACCTCGACTCTGCTCGCGAGACGTATGACGGCTGGGTGGTAGGGCAGCGTGCGCTGACCGATCCGGCATACGAGGACCAGGCCAAGGGCATGCTGCGCGGCAAGCTGGACAACCCCGACGGACGCATCCGGCCGGAGGCGTTGGCCGCCGCCATCGACCGTCACGCCAACGACGACGCGATTTTCACGGCTGACACCGGTATGTCGACAGTGTGGCTGGCTCGCCACGTCACGCTGCTCGGGACCAGGCGCCTGCTCGGCTCGTTCAACCTCGGCTCCATGGCGAACGCCATGCCGCAGGCGCTGGGCGCGCAGGCGCTCGACCGGCAGCGTCAGGTGGTGGCCTTCTGCGGCGACGGGGGGCTGACCATGTTGCTCGGCGATCTGATCACGGCGGTGAGCGAGGATCTGCCGGTCAAGCTGATCGTGTTCGACAATGGCCGGCTAGGCATGGTCAAGCTCGAGCAGGAGGAGGTGAGCCAGCCCGAATCCGGCACCGTGCTCGACGATCCGGACCTGGCACGGGTCGCTGAGGCGATCGGATTGCGGAGCCTCCGCGTGACCAACCCGGCCGACCTCGACGACGCCATCCGCCGAGCGTTGGCAACGCCGGGGCCGGTGCTGGTCGACGTACTCACCAACCCTCAGGAGATCGCGCTGCCCCCGCAGCCGGGGATCCACGAGGCCTGGGGGTTTGCGGTGGCCAAGGTCAAGGAAACTCTCGGACAGGGCGAGGGGGACGACTGAGTCAGGCCGGTGCCATCGCGTCGTTGACCCAGTCGACGACCTCTTGAGTCTTGGTGCCTGGGGTGAAGATGCGCGCCACTCCCATGTCACGCAGCAGGGAGATGTCGCTCTTCGGGATGATTCCGCCCCCGAATACCAAGATATCTCGAGCGTCGCGCTCAGTGAGCAACTCCATCACCTTGGCGAACAGAGTCATGTGCGCCCCCGACAGCACCGACAATCCGACGATGTCGGCGTCTTCTTGGATGGCGGTTTCCACGATCTGTTCGGGTGTCTGGTGCAGGCCGGTATAGATAATCTCCATGCCGGCGTCACGCAGGGCCCGGGCGATGACTTTCGCCCCGCGGTCGTGTCCGTCGAGACCGGGTTTCGCGATCACAATTCTGGTGGGCGCCATCGTTTGCTCACCGTCTCTCTAGGATTTCGACCTGACCTGAGGCCGGGGGGTGGCCGACCGCAGCCGCCATCGTATGCCCGCCGCAGATATCCCCATCAGCCTTTGCCGGGGTCAAACGTGGCATCTTGGGCATTCGTTGTGATCCGGCGCACCCTACAGGCGGAGGATGAGGGCGCCAGTTTTCCATCTGTCCACCTTTCCGTTACTGTCTGTGGCTTCGTGTCCGAAACGTTATCTACGATAGGATCCTCTGGCGTGTCGTCCCACCGTGCTGACAGGCACCGTGCCCGCGAGGTTGCCCCAACGGCTGCTCAGGCGAACGGCTCCTCCACTCAGCCGGGTCGACGTAAGGCATCGAGTGCGCCCAGGCGCAGGGCCACTGCCTCCGCCTCCTCGCTGATCGGCGGAGCCGCGCTCGTCGTGGCTGCCCTGGGGGCTGCTCACGCCGGCCAGGCGGTCTCGACCGATGCCGATCGCGACGACCTAGCTGCCGTACGTCATGAGGGCGCCTATGTCGCGAGACTCTCCACCGCGGCCGTCCAGGGTCGTCACGTGGAGCAGATCAGTCGCTCGGCCGCCCGCCCCAGCCTCGGCAAAAACAACAACCTCCTCACTGCTGCCCAAGATCAAG
>JACCZJ010000134.1 GCA_013696065.1 Nocardioidaceae bacterium | reverse complement strand
GCCGTCGTCGGTGACCCTCATGACGATCTCGACCGGCCCCGTCGTGAGCTCGACGACGGTGCCCCTGGCGTGGGCGTGCCGCGCCACGTTCGACAAGGCTTCGCGCAGGACCGCCGACAGTTGCTGCCGGATCTCGCCAGTCACCGCAGGGTCGGCCAACCCAAACGTTCGGATGACAGGAGCGAAACCGAGGGTCGGGGTGTACTCCGCGACGAGGGAGCTCACGTCGTCGTGAAGGCTGTCACCTGAATGCTGGTGGTGGAGTTCGAAGATCGTCGACCTGATGTCTCGGATCGTGAGGTCGAGGTCGGTGACTGACCTGTCGATTCGGTCGCGAAGCTCCGGTGTGGTGGCGAACCGAGTCGTCGCCTGCAGCTGTAGCCCGGTGGCGAAGAGCCGCTGGATGACAAGGTCGTGCAGGTCCCGGGCGATCCGGTCCCGGTCGGTGAGGACCGCGAGTGCGGCCCGGTCCGAGACGGCCTGCGCCCGGTCGAGGGCAAGCGATGCCTGGTCTGCGAAGGCAGCGAGCAGCTCCACCTCTTCCGGCTCGAGCTCCCGGTGGCCGTCGTACAGCACGAACAGCGCTCCGTGGTCTGCGAGCTGGGAGCGTAGCGGGACGAGCAGCACCGTCTGCTTGGCGCGTGGCGGCATGACGACTTCGCCCGTGCGGGCTGCGTCGCCGACGTACGACGCGAAGCTGGAGATCATGCGTTGCACCGCCACTGGGTGCATGGTGTCGTCGCCGGCGGCTTGCTCCATCGCCCCCACGTTGACCTCCGAGACGCCCGTGCCATGCACGACGGCCACCAGGTCGGCCCCGGAAACTCGGCGCGCGTGCGCGGCAATCTGCGCCAAGGCATCTGCGGGGAGCACGGGCGGCTGCAGCAGCTCCGTAATCTGGGCTGATGCCTCCAGCCAGTGTCTGCGGAGCTCACTTTGCGCGTAGACCCTCGCCTTCTCGATGACCGACCCGGCGGCGGCGGACAGCGCGTCCAACATCCATACGTCGTCGGCAGTGAAGGGGGCACCGTCCGCCTTCTCGGTCAGATAGAGGTTGCCGAAGACGGTTCCCCTGATTCTCACCGGTACGCCGAGGAACGTACTCATGGGCGGGTGGTGGGACGGGAACCCGTACGACTGAGGGTGGTCTTGGAGGCGGACCAGGCGCAACGGCTCCGGATGGTCGATGACCCGGCCCAAGATGCCGTGGCCGGTAGGCAGTGACCCGATCTGCCGGCGCTGCTCCTCCGATATTCCATGGGTGATGAAGTCAGCGAGACCGCCGTCGCGACCAAGCACCCCCAACGCGCCGTACCTCGCGTCGGTGAGCTCACAGGCCGAGACGATGATCCGGTCGAGGACGCTGTGCAGGTCGAGGTCGGAGCTGATCGCCATCACGGCGTCCAGCAGGGCGCGTACCTTGGGTGGCACCTCGGCAACGCCCTCGGAAGTGTGGGGCATGACAACAGCGTAGACATTGGCCGGGAACGGCGAGCAGGTCAACCGACCAAGCTCGCGTCCGAGGTAGACGGGCGCACGGTTTGTGCGCCGATGCGTCGGCCCGTGATGGTGCGCCATTTCAACCGGATGTATAAGGTGCGGAGTCCGTCGACCCACGGTTGGGGCTCGCCGCGTTCGCGGAGGTCAGCGATCTCGTCGGGATCAGACATGGCCTGTGCCAGCCCGGTAGCCACCACGCTCCAGCCCGCCTGTTGTGCCGGGTCGAGATCGTCGACCTCGAAGGCAGCGGCGGTGCCCAGGCCGAGAGTGCCCAAGGTGCCGTACGGCGTGGTGCGAAAGATGATCGCCTCGCTGGCCACGACGAAGGCGACCGGGTAGATCTGCGGCCCCATCGGCGTACACACGGCAATGCGTCCAACACCACCGCCAGCGATGAGGCGAGCACATTCCTGAGCTGACAGTTCCACCCAAGGGCGAGCCATGGCTCACTCCTTCCGTTTCGGTTCCGATGCTTGGGGGCGGGACTCGTCCGAAGTTCAGCCTCGACGGACCGCGGGTGCAGCGGTCCGCCGAGGTGGTGCGGCTACTTGAGGATCGGGAACTGCTGCACGATCGCCTGGCGCTCCCACCA
Organism: Nocardioidaceae bacterium; assembly: GCA_013696065.1. Classification (GTDB taxonomy): domain Bacteria; phylum Actinomycetota; class Actinomycetes; order Propionibacteriales; family Nocardioidaceae; genus JACCZJ01. The sequence goes on along the minus strand of JACCZJ010000134.1, from coordinate 16 downwards.
CTGTCCGAGGCCCAGG
>JACCZJ010000102.1 GCA_013696065.1 Nocardioidaceae bacterium | reverse complement strand
TCCTCAAGCGTCTTGAACGAGTCCCACAAGATGGGCAATGCGAGCATCCGGGTGAGCGGGAGCAATCCCTCGGGGTCACCAGTCCGCAGCAACCGGGAAGCGTCGTTGTGCGCCACGTGACCGTTCTTCACCACGAAGACGCCGAGGGAAGCGAGGTGCCGCACGACGCGCCCCAGTGCAGTGGCGTCCACACTCAGATCGGTAGCGAGATCCGCGAGTGGACGCGTGCGATCGCCCACAACGTCCGCCAGCCCGAGCGCCGCAGCCACATGCAGACAGCGCGAGTTCACGTAGGCCTCGGCGAGAGAGCCGACGAGCTCGGCGGGCTCCACATCGTCCACGGGCACAAGCATGACACTGGACCCGAGGAAATGAACAGAGGCCAGCGTGCCGACACCTGTTCGTCGCCCTTTCAACGACACGCGTCTATCCACCGCAATATTCGTGTGTGGCTCCGCGTCCTCGGCGCCGACGACCGATGGATCCGGTGCCCGCTCAGGTAGCCGGGCGTTCTCGGGCCTGCTCGGTGAGCCAACGAATCTGGCCGTGACAGCCGATCGAATCGAACACCGCATCCGGCGCGCCTGAGACGCGCAGCATGCACATCACAAACAGCCAGTACAACTGCTCGGCAAGCAGATGCTCGCCTGCTGTGCCTGTCTCCCGGAACACGTGCCCATGGTGCGCGACCTGGTTCCGCACCCGCACGACCGCCGCGACCCACGTCGTCATGTCCTCGACCAGCAACGCACTAAGTTGCGGGGGCGCGAACTTCACGCACGCCGTGATCCGGTCGGCGAACTCCACGTCCTCCCGGCGTCGGTTGCGGCGACGAGTCCCGTCGAACGACTCCAACGCCGCGCAAGTGTTCATGATTCGGTCCTCGACGTACATGTCGCCGGTGTAACGGGTCGCCATCACCCGCCGCAGCTCCGTCGGGTACTTCCGTGCGACCGTCAACCAGCGACCGAGACCCCGGATGCCCCCGAACGTCATGAGATCGAAGTAGAGATCCTGTCGACGGGCCGGAGGTTCCTCGGCGGCGCGGTGCGACCACCGCGAGTAGTACGAGATGTCCTCGCGGATACTGCGCGGCGGGCTTCCGATCGTGGATGCTACGGCCGGATGCTGGAGGACGACCTTCTCGATTTCGGCCGACTTCCCCGCAGCGATGGTGACGAGAGCACGAACATCAACGGCGACATTGGTGAGCGCGTCGACATCGCTCATCGTCTTGCTCTCGACCGTCAGTTTCCAGCTTTCCGCAATACCGTGCGTCCACTCGCCGTCACCGGTCCAGTCGAAGTGATGCCAGAGCTTCACAGTTAGATCGCCGTGCCCGATTTTCCGGGTACGCCGGTGCTTCGCAGTGACAATGGCCCATGGCCCGTTCGGCTCACCCTCCACACGCGGATAGGTCGTCTTCACGCCAGAGTCATCCACCCAGGTCGTCAGATGACGGATGTCGAACACCGCCCGGTCGGCCTGCAGGTCGTCGCCGTCTGTGTACCAGGCGCCTACGAGCACACCGTTCACGCACACGCGTTCCCGGTGCTCACGGAGGCGGTGAAAGCCGCGGCCGTTGAGGCTCCATGAGCCGAGCAGCGTGTAACCCTCATCGTCGACCTCCCCGAGGATCATCGGGTACTGCTGATCGACTTTCGTGAGCGGTTCGCGGTACTTCTGCACCGAGCCGTCGGGAAGAACGTTGTCCTTCAGCGCGATCGGCCGCAGTTCCCCGAGCATCTCTAGCGTCCCGCCTTCGACGACATCCCACGTCAAACGACCGGTGACCCTATGTCCCTCGTGACCGGGAAGCCACCACTTGCCCAAGACATCCAAGCTTTGCGACGACACCAGCGCCTCCTCAGGTCTGAACTACCTACCGTTGTCCTCATCCTCAACGACGGCCGGTGCACGCGTTGCCCAGGCTCTCGAGCAGCTACCCCGCAAACGCGACCGGATCTGCGTCTTTCCGCCGCGTATGACTGTCAAGCGCGAGGCCGGCGCCCGATGCTCGAGCCCATTGCTGTCCCGTACGCCCAAGGAACCCCTACCGGAGCTGATTTGAACTCGCCGTGAAGGATGCCGGTCGTCCGTTGGGGGTTCCGCATGCGGACCGCGCGCTCAGCAGTCCTACTCGGGACCAAGTTTCACAACTGGGGGCCCGTCTCGTCCGAGGTCCGCCGCAATTTCTCGACGGCTATCAATCTCCGGCCGCTGACTCCGGATGAGGCGGCTTGCTTGCAGGAGGACGCACGCGTGGTCACGGCCAGGGGGATCATCTTCGCTGCAGCGATTCCCCGATTCACCCGCCACGCTGTCGTGACCCTCACCTACATAGAAATCTGCATCCACGGTGGTCAGGGCACTGGCTCCTCTCGGCCAACAACGCGGACTGACGGCTTTGACAACGCATCCGCCGGCCGCTCACTGCTGCCGTTGGTCGGGCGGAGCCCGCAACGCTCGGCGACCTGTCCGCTAGGCCAGCCACAATGCACCTATGCCAACAAACTCTCACTCAACCGAACAGTCCGGCTCGCGTACTAATCCCAGGTCGAGGCTCACGTGCGGTCTCGCCGGGGGCGGGGAAGTCGACGTACGCCCGTGCCCTGGAGGCGGTGGGCTGGGTCCGCTTCTCCACCGACCGAGAGGCGTACGCGATGGGCTACACGAGTGCTCCATTGCCGCTAGAGGTCAGGGACGACATTCGAGCGCGGCAACGACTCGGCATCAAGGAGGCGCTCGAATCGGGCAGCGATGTCGTGGCTGACTATGCGTTCTGGTTGCGCGCACAGCGAGACGACTACAGGACCCTTGGACGTTCCTGTGGAGCGACGGTCGAAGTCATCTACTTCGATGTGCCAGAAGACGTGATTCGAGAGCGACTCGCGGCGAGACGCGCCGAGCACGCAGACGACATGCTGGTCCGCGGCAATCTCCTCACCGACTACATCGCGGGTTTCGAGATTCCAGGAGCAGACGAAGACGACGTGACAGTGGTGTCGTTCCGACCATGATGGCCTGGTTCGAACTGCGCTCAGACCGGCATCACACCGGCAGACCTAGGTGCCGACATCGTGTCGCTCAGC
>JACCZJ010000096.1 GCA_013696065.1 Nocardioidaceae bacterium | reverse complement strand
TGATGCGGGCGATGCGGTACAGGTACTTCGCGCGCTCAGCGCCGGACATGACCGACCAGACCTTCGTGTAGGCACGTCGGGCCGCCTGCACAGCTCGGTCGACGTCGTTGGCGTTGCTCTGCCCGATCTCCGCCAGCACCTCTTCGGTCGCGGGGCTGACCGACTTGAAGGACGGGCCACTCGCGTCGACGAACTCACCGTCGATAAACAACCCGTACGACGACGCGATGTCGACGACAGAGCGCGACTCCAGGGCCGGGGCGTACTCGAATGCCATCAGCGTGCCGCCTTCAGTCCAAGGTGTAGTAGTCGGGACCGCCATAGCGGGCGTTGGTCAGCTTGGTCCGCTGCATGAGCAGGTCGTTGAGCAACCTCGAGGCGCCAAAGCGAAACCAGTGAGGGTTGAGCCAGTCATCCCCGAGAGTCTCGTTGACCATCACCAGATACTTAATCGCATCCTTGGCGGTGCTGATACCGCCCGCAGGTTTGACGCCCACCTGCCGGCCGGTGGTGTCGCGGAAGTCCCGGACCGCCTCGAGCATGATCAGCGTGACAGCCATCGTGGCGGCGGGTTGCACCTTGCCGGTGCTGGTCTTGATGAAATCTGCCCCCGCGAGCATGGCCAGCCACGACGCCCGCCTCACGTTGTCGTAGGTCATCAGCTCGCCCGTCTCCAAGATGACCTTCAGATGCGCGTCGACGCAGGCGGCTTTGACGGCGACGATCTCGTCGAAGACGCGCTGATAATCACCCGACAGGAACGCTCCCCGGTCGATGACCATGTCGATCTCATCGGCACCAGCGGCGACAGCGTCAGAAGTGTCCTGCAGCTTGACGGCGCGACTCGCTCGCCCGGAGGGAAAAGCGGTAGCGACGGAGGCGACGTACACCCCGGAGTGGCCGAGTGCTGCTCGCGCCGTGGCGACCATGTCGGAGTAGATGCAAAGAGCGGCCACGTGCGGACAGCTGGGGTCTTCCGGATCCGGGCGCTGGGCCTTGGCGCACAAGGCCCGGACCTTGCCCGCTGTGTCCTGGCCTTCGAGTGTCGTCAGGTCGATCATGGAGATGGCAAGGTCGAGGAACGCTGCTTTGGAGGTGGTCTTGATCGAGCGGCTCGACAAGGTAGCTACACGTGCCTCACAGCCCACCTGGTCGACGCCCGGCAAGCCGTGCAGGAAGCGTCGCAGCGCTGCCGGCGAGGACACGGCATCCCCGGGTATGCCGCCATCAGCCTCCGTGGGTGTGCCGTCGGCGACCGAGGACAACGGGAGAACGGATGAGGTCACCGAGTCAGTCTAGTGTCGAGCCCTGATTGGCGGTCTGCCAGTCGCACCGCGATCGCGCACGCCTCAACCAGCCCAGCCCGTCGACTAAAGTGGCGAAATGTCCAATGCAGCGACGAAGGCGGCCGGCGCGGAGGTCGAGCGCTTTGCCGCTCCAGCGGGTCGCTGGCTCGGATTCGCTGTCATCGGACTCGCCGCTGTTCTGATCATGGTGGGCTTGCTGGGTGACAGCGTCATCGAGCGAAACATGGGGCTCGCCGGCGTGGCGGGGGCGCTGATCAGCTGGGTCGTCTTGGTCCGGCCGGTGGCATCGATCCGCGAAAGCGGCGTCCTGTTGCGCAACATGACCCGTGACATCTACATCCCTGCAGCCAAGATCGTGCGCTGTCGGGTCTTTCAGACCCTCCAGGTCGTCACTGAGGATCGTCGCTTCCACGGACTGGGTGTCACCCGATCCGCGCGGAGCATGGTGCGTGAGCAGCATGGTCCCCGATTCGGCGGCGGTCTCATGGGCGTTGGTGGCGCCGGTGGTGTTCTGGGGGGTGGCGGTGGCGACACCGCTGTGAACCGGATGGCGAACCAGGAGCAGACAGGCGGCAGCTATCACGAATACGTCGAATCGCGCATCATGCAGATGGTTGCCAGCGCCAAGCCGGATAGTCGAGAGGCCGTCACGGCTTGGGACCCGGTTGCCCTGGGTGCCTTAGGGCTGGCAGCGGCCTTGATTGCTCTTGCCTTCGTCTGGAGCTGAGCTGGGTCAGGCTGGGGTCGGCAAGCCGGCCGCCGCTGCCAGATCGGTGCGGATGGCGTCGAGTCGACCGGCCGCGGCGATCCTCGATGCGTCCACGCCCCCGGCTTCGACCGGCACGACGACTTCGAGATAACACTTGATCTTCGGTTCGGTCCCCGAGGGTCGTACGACGACGCGGCCACCACCGGCTAGGCGGTAACGCAACGCCTCGGTGGGTGGAAGCGTTTCGCTGCCGAAGCTCAGGTCATCGCTCTGTTCGAGCGGGAACCCCCCGAGCGAGGTGGGTGGCGTCGCACGTAGTCGTTGCATGGCAGCATCGATCAAGGCCACGTCTTTGACCCGCACCGAAAGCTGGTCGGTGGCATAAACGCCATACTGGCTTGCGATCTCGTCGAGTCGCTCCAGCAGACTGCTGCCCTTTGCCTTGAGAGTGGCAGCGAGCTCGGCGACGAGCAGGAGGGCCGAGATCCCATCCTTGTCGCGGACGAGATCGGGAGCGACGCAATATCCCAATGCCTCCTCGTAGCCATAGCTGAGCCCAGGGACTCGACAGATCCACTTGAAACCCGTCAACGTCTCCTCGTAGTCGACCCCGTGGTCGCGCGCCATCCGCCCCAGCAGCGACGAGGAGACGATGGTGGTGGCGAAGACACCACGGGTGCCCGACCCCAGCAGGTGGTGTCCCAGCAGGACGCCCAACTCATCGCCTCGCAGCATCCGCCAGCCGTTCGAGGTGGGCACTGCGACGGCGCAGCGGTCGGCGTCGGGGTCGTTCGCGACGACGAGGTCGGCTCCCACCTCGACCGCCAGCGACATCGCCAGGTCCATCGCCCCTGGCTCCTCGGGGTTGGGAAAAGACACGGTGGGGAAGGCGGCGTCCGGTTCGGCTTGCTCGGGTACGGCGATGGGAGCGGAGAAGCCGGCCCGTCTCAGGGCCCGTCCGACGATCTCGTTGCCCACGCCGTGAAGGGCGGTGTAGACCATGGTGAGGTCGCGCGGAGTGGAGGGGTCCGGCAGGGCAGCCACCGAGTCGACATACGCCTCGACCACGTCCTCGCCGCCGACGCTCCAGCCATCGGCCCTGGGAATCTCGGTGACTGAGGTGACCTTATCGATCCGCGCTGCGATCTCGGCATCGGCAGGGGGCACGATCTGGCTGCCGTCGCCGAGGTAGACCTTGTATCCGTTGTCAGCCGGTGGGTTGTGTGACGCGGTGACCATGACACCGGCGATGCAGTCGAGGTGGCCGATGGCGAACGCGAGCACGGGCGTGGGCAGTGGCCTAGGCAGCACCACGGCTTGGAGGCCGGCGCCCTGCATCACTGCGGCCGTGTCTTGGGCGAACTCGTCGGACTTGCGGCGGGCGTCGTAGCCGATCACGACTGTCCCGTTGCCCTGGTTGGCCTTCAGGTATGACGCCAAGCCGGCGGCCGCGCGGATCACCACAGCGCGGTTGATGCGGTTGGGACCGGCCGCCACCTCGCCGCGGAGCCCGGCGGTGCCGAACTCGAGTCGACCGGTGAACCGGTCGGTGAGCTCAGCGGAGGCGGCGTCGTCCGACTCGGCGACCGCCAGCAGGTCGGTGAGCTCGGCTCGAGTAGTGGCGTCCGGATCGTCGGCGATCCACGCCTCGACCCGGGTGCGCAGCGATGCCCCGACCGTCATGGGGCTTCGCTGAAGGGGGGCACATGGAACTCTTTGGTCGCGAACGGGCCGCCCACTCGAGCGCCTTCGATGTCATCTTCGGGCCGCGTGGGGATCGAGTCGGCGAAGGCGGCGGCGTCATCTCGGGGGTGATAGCCCAGGGCGCGACCGGGTTCGAGATCCCACCAGGCGTCGGTGTTGTTCGAGATCCCGTAGATGGCGGTGACCCCATCGACGTCGGCCGTGAGGGCTGCCCTGATCATGCGGGTGCAGTCCTCGTACGAGAGCCAGGTGGAGAGGCCACGCCGAGTCTCGGGTCGTTCGAGGAAGCTGCCGATTCGCATGGCGACGCTGGAGATGCCGAAGCGATCGGCGTACAGGGCGAGCAGTGCCTCGGCCGCCACCTTGCCGACGCCATAAAACGTGTCCGGCCGGGGCGGGACGTCGTCGGTGAGCAGGGTGCAGCGTGGAGTCATGCCGACGGCATGGTTGCTGCTGGCATAGACCATCCGGGCGACACCATGACTGACCATGGCGTCGAGCAGGGCCGCTGTTGTCTCCACGTGGGTGCTCAAAATGGCCGGCAGGTCGGTCTCGGTCGCGATTCCGGCAAGGTGCACCACGGCATCGACGCCGTCGACCACCCGATGGGCCACCGCCGGGTCTGAGCAGTCACCGACGACGAAATCTCCGCCGGTGGCGTCGCTGACATCGGCGGGCGGCGGACTCAGGTCGACGCCACGGATCACATGCTCGTCTCGCAGTCGCGTGGCCAGCACACCGCCGATGTGGCCACTGGCGCCGGTGATCAAGATCCGCATGCCGCAGACGGTATCGCCTCGGGCTCCCCCCAGCACCTTGTCAAATGAGGGGTTATTCGCTGACGGAACGGCACGGGCGGTGACGCAGGTCTCGGACGTAGTCGTCCGGTGCCCCAGCTGCATAAGCCGCTTCGCTGATCATGCCGAGATAGCTGGCTGAGGGCAGACCTCCCTCGTGAGCATCGAGGACATAGAGCCACACCCGCTCATCTGTGTCGAGGGTGTGGGCGCGGAGGCGAATCTTGCGGAACAGGGGGAGCTCCCACCTGTCTAGCTCGCGCTCGTCCTCGCGCGTGACGTCATAGAGGGACACAAAAACTTGGGAGCTCGCATCCTCGACGATGGTCGCCATCGCGCCATCCCAGCCGTGCTCTTCTCCTCCGAATGTGAGGCGCCAGTTCGATAACCAGCCAGTGCCACGAAAGGGCGAGTGTGGGCAACGCACGACCATGCGCGCCGGGTCCATGTTGGAGCCGTAGGCGGCGTAGAGGACCACGCGAGGAGGTTACTCCGAGGCCGCGTTCATGGTTAGGGTTGGCTGCGTGACTCGCGTGGTGATCATCGGTGGTGGACCGGGCGGCTATGAGGCGGCTCTCGTGGGAGCGCAGCTCGGCGCCGAGGTGACGGTGGTCGACCGCGACGGGCTCGGCGGATCGGCCGTCTTGACCGACTGTGTGCCGTCCAAGACTCTCATCGCCACGGCCGAGCTGATGACGTCCGTCGAGGAGTCCAGACAGCTCGGAGTGCGCTTCCCTGGCCACGGCGGGGACCTTGATTCGGCCGCGACGGTCGACCTCGCGGAGGTCAATGCACGGGTCAAGGCACTCGCCGCCTCTCAGTCCACAGACATCTCGGCCAAGCTCGACGCCGAGGGAGTCAGGGTCTTGACCGGCAGCGGACGCCTCGACGGCTCCGAGCGGGTGGTCGCCACGACCAGTGACGGCGAAGAGGTGTTGAGCGCTGACGCGGTACTGATCGCAACCGGCGCGCATCCCCGGGTCCTCCCGACAGCCCAGCCCGACGGCGAGCGCATCCTCACCTGGGAACAGGTCTATGACCTGGCGGAGTTGCCTCCGCGTCTCATTGTGATCGGGTCAGGTGTGACGGGTGCTGAGTTCGCCAGTGCCTACAACGCTCTCGGTAGCGACGTCGTGCTGGTCAGCAGCCGAGATCGGGTGCTGCCAGGAGAGGACGCGCAGGCGGCCACGGTGCTTGAGGACGTCTTGAGGCGTCGCGGCATGACGGTCTTGGCAAATTCACGCGCGGACTCGGTGACGCGCGACGGCGACAGCGTCAGCGTGGCGCTGGCCGACGGACGGTCCGTGGAGGGATCGCACTGCCTGGTGGCGGTCGGATCGATCCCCAACTCCGACAAGCTGGGTCTCACCGAGGCTGGGGTGGCGACTGACGCGAGCGGGTTCATCACGGTCGATCGGGTGTCTCGCACCACTGCGCGAGGCGTGTACGCCGCCGGGGACTGCACCGGAGTGCTCATGCTCGCTTCTGTGGCCGCGATGCAGGGGCGCATCGCCATGTGGCACGCGCTCGGCGACGCAGTGGCACCACTCGACCTCAAGACCGTGTCGTCGAACGTCTTCACGGCTCCGGAGATCGCCACCGTGGGTTGGAGCCAGCAGTCCATCGACGCCGACGAGGTCGATGCCACCGGGGTTATGTTGCCGCTCGCGGGAAACGCTCGAGCCAAGATGCAAGGGGTCCACGACGGGTTCGTCAAACTATTCTGTCGGCCGGGCACCGGGATCATCGTCGGGGGAGTCGTCGTAGGCCCACGCGCCAGCGAGCTGATCCACGCGATCTCGCTCGCCGTCCAAGGACGGCTCACAGTCGACGATGTCGCTCACGCGTTCACGGTTTACCCCTCCATGTCGGGTTCGATCGCGGAAGCCGCCCGGAGGCTGCATACCCACTGGTGACAGCCGGGCTGGCGGTTCTGGTGGTGTCTCCGGGGGGTCTTCCTGGTTGCGACAGGGCAGCCTGGCTAAAACCGCGAAAGCCGGATGTCCACTCTGTTCTTCTGAGACAGTGGAAGGACCCTTCCCGCAGAAGCGGCTCGTGACAATGCGATTAATCTTCGCTAAAACTACATTGTCGTAATTACGCCCAGGTATTATAAGAATGCGCGCATTCGGTAGCGCCGCCCTGCATTCTTCGGGTGTACTTCCTCTGCAGCCACTCCCTTCACTTCAGTCACAGAACTTTCAGGAGCGGTAAGCGCCCGCTACGCCGTCTTTGCCTGTTCAGGAGCTTTCGTCATGCGATTCCGTCGTCCGCAACAGCGCCTTCGTCATCCCGCCAACCTCCCGACCGCAGCAGTCCTCGGTCTCACGTTGTGCGCGTCCGCACTCTCGTCAGCATCTGCTGGCGTCGTCGATGAGGCAGCGATGAGTGCCGCCGAGGCGGAGCGTTCATACGCTGGCTTGTCAAGCGCCTCGTCGCCGCCAGCGCGCCGAGTCAGCACCGCTGAACGTGTGGCGCCCCGGGTCACCGACGTGCCGCTCCAGGCAGTGTCCGCAGCCCGGCGCGAGGCTGTGGATGCCACGGTGGAGCGGGTCAAGTGGGCAGACGGTGCGCTCGTCGCCCACGTCGTGCGAACCTCGCTGCCGGAGTTCGCCATGGTGGGAGTGACATGGGATCGGGTGGATGGCCTCCCCGAGGTGACTGCTCAAGTTCGCTCCCTGGATGACGACGGCTGGAGCGAATGGGCGGTGCTCCATGCTCCTGACGACGAGGGGCCGTCAACCACTGAGGAGCCCGGCGCCAGAGCCGGCACCCAGCCTGGATGGGTGGGTGGATCCACAGGATTCGAGATCGCGGTCTACGCCGACAAGGGGGTGGCGCCTCGCAATCTCGAGGTGAACCTCATCAACCCAGGCACGTCGCCGTACGACGCGCGCGCGCTGGCGGAGCCGAACGCCGCCAACGCGCAGAGCGAAACCCTGCGTGGCGGGCCTCTCGCTGGCACCTTCCCGGGGATTCCCCCCATCATCACCCGCGCGGAGTGGGGAGCCGACGATTCCCTGGGAGACAAGTGTTTCGCTCCGAGATTGGGCTCCACCTTCAAGATGGTGTTCGTCCACCACACCGCTGGCAGCAACGACTACGAAGAGTATGAGTCGCCCGCTGTCGTGCGCGGCATCCTCGCC
>JACCZJ010000086.1 GCA_013696065.1 Nocardioidaceae bacterium | reverse complement strand
GCTGGGCTGCGCGCGGTCTCAGGGTTCCCGCCCGCAACGCGCTGCTGGCGGACGCGGTCCCGCGTGAGGCCTACGGGCGCGCCTACGGATTCGAGCGGGCGATGGACAACCTCGGGGCTATCGGCGGGCCGCTGCTTGCGCTTGGGCTAGTGGCCGCCTTCTCGGTGCGCAGCGCAATCCTACTGTCGGTCATCCCCGGGCTGCTCGCGGCCGGCGCCATCGTCTACGCCATCCGCCACATCCCTCACGCCACCGTGACGGAGCGCCAGCCTCTTCGACTCAAGCTCAAGCCCGTTATGCAGGGACGGCTGGGACGCCTGATGCTGGCGGTCGGCGCCTTCGAGTTCGGAAATGTCGCCGCGACTTTGCTCATCCTGCGGGCGACGGAGCTGGTCGCTCCCGGACGAGGCCAGGACCAAGCCACGCAGGTCGCGCTGATCCTCTATCTCGCCTACAACTTGGCGGCAACCGCGACGAGCGTTATTGCGGGGCGAGCGACTGACCGGATCGGTTCGGTTGCGGTTCTCACCGGAGGAGCCGGGGCCTTCCTCGCTTCCTACCTGCTGTTTGCCGCCGCGGGTTCAGGGGTTCTGTTGCTCGGGATGCCCTTCGTTCTCGCCGGCATCGGGATTGGGTGCGTTGAAACCGCGGAGCACGCGGCGGTCGCAACCTTCGCCCGCTCAGACATCAGAGGCTCAGCGTTCGGCGTTCTCGCCGCGGTCCAGAGCTTCGGGAATCTTGCCGCAAGTGGGGTTGCCGGGCTTCTGTGGGCTGTGTTTTCGCCGCGAGTCGCCTTCATCTACGTGGCGGCCTGGATGGGCGTTGCCATCGTCGGCTTTCTGACGGCTGGTCGCGACGCGCGAAACCGGAGTTCCTCATCAAGGAGCAAGCAATGAGGGGTATTCAGGGACTTCGAATATTGCGGTCCACCCCCATAAGCTTGACTATGGGTCCCGCTGCTGTGCTTGCGGACGTCGTCAACCTCGCCCCATCGACAGCAGCGAAATGGGTCGACGGACGGGAGGGAACTGGATATATGGTCGACCGGGTACCGATCCCTGAACTCGAAAGAGCCGGCGGGCGGTGACCGGCTTCCTGCTGCTCGCCGGCGCGGCAGTCATTCTCGTGGCTGGTGCGGAGCTGTTTACCGAACACGCCGGCGACGCCGGCCGGCGCCTCGGCGTGAGCCTCCTTGTTATTGGCCTGGTGCTGGCCGGTGCCGAACCCGAGGAGTTGTTCACGGCGATCTTTGCCGCAGCCCGAGAACGCCCGGCGATTGCTGCCGGCGACGCCATCGGCGCCAACATCACCATGCTCACGCTAGTCTTGGGTTTAGGTGCGTTGCCGCGACCGCTCCCATTTGGACGACGAGTTCGAACCTACGCTGCGGTCGCGTCGACCGGAGGTCTTGTCGCGGCCCTGGCGCTCATCGGGGGCGTCGCACGGATCGAGGGAGCCGGCCTCGTTGCCGTCTATGTGCTGTTCGTCGCGCTCACCTGGCGGCTGGAGCGTCGTCCCCCGGCGATCGGGGAAGTCGCGGAGATGGAAAGCACCGAGCATGTGTCGGAGTTGTCTTCCGGCAGCACCGGGGCGGTCCTGCTCATGGGCCTCGGGATCGCCGTCATGGGTTTGGGTGGTTGGCTGGCCGTCGATGGCGCAGAGAGGGTGGTGGCGAGCCTCGATCTTGAGGACGCCGCCGTCGGTCTCACCTTCGTTGGGCTAGCGACGACGGCTGAGCTCTTCGCCCTCGTGTGGGCGGCGGCACGTCGCGGCGTCGAGGAGCTTGCCGTGGCGGGCGTCCTGGGGTCCGCCCTTTACAACGCAACCGCCACGCTTGGAACAGCCGCTCTTGTGCATCCAGTCCCCGCCGCCGGCCTCTTGTCTGCCTCGTGGTTTGCGGCATCCATTCCGTTGGCCCTTGTCGTGTCGTCCCGGCGCGGGCATCTGTCGCGTCAGCTCGGCTGGGTGCTTCTCGCGAGCTACCTCATCTTCGTGGTAGTGACGCTGAGATAAGTTCCAGTAATCATGACAGCCGATCATCGCCATCCTCACGACCACCACGACCACGGACATGGGCTCCTCGCGAAACTGCGATCGCTGCTGCACGCGCACCACCACGATCACCTCGAGCGCGTCGATCGAGCCCTCGAGGCCAGCGCCGAGGGCATCCGGGCGGTCAAGATCTCGCTTCTTGGGCTTTCGGTGACTGCGGTATTGCAACTGATGGTCGTCGCCGTGAGCGGTTCGGTGGCGTTGCTCAGCGATACCCTGCACAATTTCGGCGACGCGCTCACCGCGTTGCCTCTGTGGCTCGCTTTCAGCCTCAGTCGACGGCCACGCAATCAGCGCTACACCTACGGCTACGGACGCTTCGAGGACCTTGCGGGCATCTTCGTGGTCATCGCCATCCTCCTGTCCGCAATGATCGCGGGCTACGAATCAGTCGATCGGCTCCTGAATCCACGTCCGGTGCACAACCTCGGACTCGTGGTCGCAGCATCCGTCATCGGTTTCTTGGGCAACGAGCTTGTCGCCGTCTACCGGATCCGGGTGGGGCGCAAGATCGGATCTGCCGCGTTGGTCGCCGACGGCCTTCACGCTCGCACGGACGGGTTTACTTCTCTCGCCGTGCTGTTCGGCGCGGCCGGCGTGGCCGCCGGTTGGCTGCTCGCGGACCCCATCGTGGGTCTTCTCATCACCTTGGCGATCCTTTTCGTGCTGAAGGACGCCGCGCGCGACATCTATTACAGGCTCATGGACGCGGTCGATCCTGCACTCGTCGGCGAGATCGGTCGCGTCCTGGAAAACGTGCCAGGGGTTGCCGCCGTGGACGATGTTCGCGTTCGCTGGATAGGCCACGAGCTTCGCGCCGAAGTCCAGATCGCGGTTGACCGCTCCCTAGACGTCGGTGCTGGACACTCCCTTGCCGTCGAGGCTCACCATGCCCTTCTTCACGATGTGCACAGGCTCACCTCGGCGACCGTCCACATCCACCCCTACTCGGCGGGCCGAGCCGACCATCACGCCCCGCTAGCTCATCACTTTCCCGACCAATCGACGGGAGGTGAGGAAGGCTGACGCGCGCATTCCCGAGATTCGAATACGTGGGTTCCACCCCAAACCGAGCGTGTACTGCATATTCCGGAGGCGGCCGATCTTCTCTAGCTCGTTCATGGCCGGCGCGATCCATCGGCTAGCGTTCGGCTCGTGAGCGAGACCAACTGGGCCGGCAACTACACCTACCGGGCAGGAAAACTACACCGGCCCTCGAACCTGGAGCAGGTGCAGGAGATCATCGCCAACGCGCCCCGGGTGCGGGTGCTCGGGTCGCGGCATTCGTTCACCGACATCGCCGACTCCTCGGAGCTGCTCACCCTCGAAGGCCTGCCCCCGGACGCCATCGTCGACCACAACGCGGGAACGGTTTCCTGCTCGGCCGCCCTCAAGTACGGCGAGCTCGCCGAGGCGTTGAAGTCCGAAGGTGTGGCCCTTGCCAACCTCGCGTCGCTGCCTCACATCTCCGTTGGGGGCGCGGTCGCGACCGCAACACATGGCTCCGGCGACGCCAACGGCAACCTGGCGACCGCGGTGGCTGGGCTTGAGATCGTCACGTCCTCCGGCGAGGTTCTCTCGGCAACCAGAAACGACGCCGACTTCAACGGCCTCGTCGTCGGATTGGGCGCGCTCGGTGCGATCACCCGCCTCACCCTGGATGTTGAACCCGCCTACCGAGTGCGGCAACGCGTGTTCGAAGGCCTCGCCTGGGACGCGCTGTTCGAGCACTTCGACGAGATCACCTCGGTGGGCTACAGCGTGAGCGCGTTCACCCGCTGGGGCGACGCCATCGAGCAGGTGTGGGTTAAGAGCCGGATGGGCGATGCTCCCGAGTCGGTACGGACCGACCTCTTCGGCGCGGTCGCCGCGACCGTCAACCGGCATCCCATCCTGGAGCTCGACGCCAGCAACACCACGCCGATCGGAGAGCCCGGCCTCTGGTCCGATCGTCTGCCGCACTTCCGCATGGGCTTTACACCGAGCAGCGGGGAGGAGCTCCAGTCCGAGTACCTGGTGCCGCGCCGGCACGCCCTCGCAGCGATCCAGGAAATGCGTGCGCTTGGCGACGTGATCCGGTCCGTGTTGCAGGTCTCAGAGATCCGCACCGTGGCTGCCGACCAGTTGTGGATGAGCCCGCAGTACGAACGGGACACCGTCGGCATCCACTTCACGTGGGTACTCGACCAAGTTGCGGTCGAGCGGGTGATGACCGACGTTGAAG
>JACCZJ010000084.1 GCA_013696065.1 Nocardioidaceae bacterium | reverse complement strand
GCTCCGGGGGCATCACTGCCCCTTGGGTGTCGGGCAGCTGCGGGGCTCGGTGAGAGTGAAGACGCCGTCGACATACGTGCCCGTGACCTCGAACTCGCCCCACGTCGTGCCTCGGACGGACTCCGACTGCAAACCCTTCCACGTTCAGCGTTCGCTGTTCGGGCCTCCACACTGCGGAGGGAGGGACTCGGCGACCGCGTTGTATAACTGCGGTCCGTGATGGGGGTTCTCCAGCACGGTGAAACTGCCTCGCAGCATGCCGGTGTAGTCGTCGTCGGTGTCATGTCGGTATGACGCGCCCCCTGGGCATCGCGTTCCTTGCCACTCAGAATCGGTGTAGGCGTCGCTCTGGCCTGTGACCCGTCTCATGCGTCGTCCGCATCGCGGAGGACAGAGGCTAGCTCCCTTGGGTGCCGTCGTCGAGACACATGACGTTGCCTTCGCTGTCTTTGAACCACGCCGCGCGACCCATCGACGGAATCGACGCAATCTCACCCGTCCACTCCACGCCTGGCATGTCATAAACCTCGAAGACGACACCCTTTGCTTTGAGCTCGTTGACCTCTGCCTCGACGTCATCAACGTGCCACTGGGCAATGGTGTGGCCCGCCGTTCCGGCAAACGCAGTTTCGTAGATGTTGAACGAGGTGCCGCCCGCGGTTCTGTACGCCATCGCCATGCCTTCATATTCGGCCGCAGGCGTCAGCCCGAGCTTGTCGGCGTAGAACTCACGTGCTCTCTTCAGGTCGCCAGCGGGAATGTTGGCTTCGACCCTGCTGCTTTTTAGCATGGCTTGCTCCCGGTCGGTTGCTCTCGTTGCAGCGCCACGTTGGTGCCAACCCACCAATTTAGTCCGGCCTCGTCGTTTTCGGCAAGCATTAGCTTGCGGGCGATGAGGGCCTCTCAAATCGACAGTTTACGGTTCGGCAGCTTGGTGCTCGGCCTGCTGCTGCGTCCCCATTAGGCTCTTAGCGCCCACCTCCACTGCCGCCACCAGGCCTGCCGGAAAGTCTGTGCCGATGACCACGAAACTCGAGAAGACGCCCACCTACGTCGATGGTGAAGTGTCCTACTGGTTCAGGGACATCGGCCTTCCGGGAAGGCGTCCTGCGTTGCCCGGCGACACGAGTGTCGATGTCGCCATCGTGGGCGGCGGCATGACTGGACTCTGGACGGCCTACTACCTCAAGGCTTCGCAACCCGACCTGCGGATCGTCGTACTCGAGAAGGAGTTCGCGGGGTTCGGAGCGTCGGGGCGCAACGGGGGCTGGCTGAGCGCCGAACCTCCCGGACAAACGGGCCGCTACGCCAAGTCTCATGGCGTCGACTCGGTGGTGCGACTGCAACAGGAGATGTTCGCAAGCGTCGATGAGGTCATCCGCGTGGTCAGCACAGAACGAATCGACGCACATGTGCACAAGGACGGGCTGCTGCACGTCGCGACCACGCCCTCGCAGCAGGCTCGGTTGCTGAAGCGGATGCCCGCTCTGCGCCGATATGGTTGGACCGAAGACGACCTCCGAATGATGAGTGCTCCGGAGCTTGCGCAGCGCGTGAATGTCGCGGGCGCGGTAGGAGCGGCATACAGCCCGCACTGTGCGCGGATCCAACCCGCCATGCTGGTCCGCGGGCTCGCCGATGTGGTCGAAGAGATGGGAGTGTCGATCTACGAAGGCACCGAGGTCACCGACGTCAAGCCCAGCTTGGCTGTCACGAAGCGAGGCCGGGTCCGGGCGGACTTCGTGATTCGAGCTCTGGAGGGCTTCACGGCGGGCCTGGAAGGTTTCGAGCGAACGTGGTTGCCGATGAACAGCAGCATGATCGTCACCGAGCCGCTTCCCGAGAGCGCTTGGGACGAGATCGGCTGGCAGGGCGCCGAGTTGGTCGGTGACGAGGCGCACGGTTTTGCCTACTGTCAACGCACCAGCGATGGCCGCATCGCCTTGGGTGGGCGAGCCGTTCCCTATAGGTATGGGTCCCGCTGGGACAATCGCGGCGAGACGATGTCAACGACGTTCGACCAGCTGCGGGTTCAGTTGGCGAGGCTCTTTCCAGCCACTCGGTCGGTGGGGATCGAGCATGCCTGGGCTGGTGTTCTCGGCGTCCCTCGCGACTGGTGCGCCAGCGTCGGGCTCGACCGGGCGACGGGACTGGGATGGGCCGGGGGGTATGTCGGACACGGCGTCACATCCTCCAACTTGGCCGGGCGCACCCTCACCGATCTCGTGCTCCAGCACGAAACTGACCTGGTGACGCTGCCGTGGGTGGGCCGCAAGGTGCGCAAGTGGGAGGTGGAGCCGGCTCGTTGGCTTGCCGTACGCAGCCTGTATCTCGCCTATCACGCCGCGGACCGTCGAGAGCGGGCGAGCGGTTCTGATAAGACGTCGGCCATCGCCAGCATCGCCGACCTGATCAGCGGCCGCCGTTGACCGACGCTAGGGGGCCATCGACTGCAGCGCAGCCTCGGCGTCGGCTAGGCGTCGGGCGGCCTCATGCAGCTTGGCCTCGGCCGCATCCTGTTCCTGCGTGACCAACTCGAACTGCTGGTCCTCGGCCTCGAGATCAGTGATCGCCTCGTCTAATGCGACGCGGAGCTGGTGCACAGCCGCGGAAGCTGCATCACGCTGCTTCCCTGCTGTGTCCAGTCGGCTTGCAGCCCTTTCGGCGACTGCTCCGGCCCGCTCAACCGCCTTCGTCGCGT
>JACCZJ010000154.1 GCA_013696065.1 Nocardioidaceae bacterium | reverse complement strand
TCTGCTCGAACAGCTCGGGGTCGATCGCGGCGAACTCGGTGTCGTAGAGGAAGATCGGGTTCGCCGGGTCGGTGACGTCGAGTAGCACGTAGCCGCCGTCCCAGTAGGACGCGATCATGATGCACTTGCCCGCATAGGGGCCGTCGTCCATGCACTTGACGGTCATGTCGTGCAGGAACGAGTCGGCCAGATTCAGTGCCGGCTGGGCCACGTCGTAGTCATTCAGGTCCAGCTCGGAGATCAGCCGCGGCCGACGTGGGTTGGTGATGTCGAAGATGTCAACGTCGGCCAGGTCCTCCTCGTCCTGGAGGACAAGGTAGGCGCTGGTCGAGCCGGGAGGCTGCCAGATGAACGCACTGTGGGTCTGGTGGGTGTCAGAGCGTGTACGCTCGCCGAAGCCCTCGGCCAGCTTTACGACCTTCAGCGGGTTACTCACGTCGTAGAGCATGAACCCGCCCTTGTAGTTCTTGCCGCACGCTTCGGCATTCATGACGAGGATCTCGCCCGAGAACCACTTGGTCTCGATCGGTGCGACCTGCATACCCTCGCCCGGACGCGTGTCCTGGGGCATGGGTATGAAGTTCACCTCTTGGGGATTGGCCGGATCCGAGATGTCGATGACCCAGGCGCCGGCGTCCGGGCTATTCACCCCTCCGCGTTCGGGACCGGCGCAGTCCGGCTCGCCCCAGTTGGCGAGATAAGCGTAGTTCCCGTAGGCGGCGACGTCCGCGACCAACCCTTCGGTCTCAGTCACCTGGAGTTTGCCCACAAAGTCGATCTTGCCCCAGTCCCCGGTGCCGAGCAGGTGGCCGTCGTCCGGGCCGTGCTGCAGGGGATCTGAGGCCAACGTGCTTCCCGCGGTCAGCAGTGTGGCCAGCATAACGAGTAGTGGAACTAACCTTTTGCCCATATTGCCCCTCCATCCAGACGCCAAAAGGCGACCGGTTGTCGCGATCAGGCGAACGCACCGCCACAGCTCGTTGCCCATGCTGTCCGTTCACCCGGTCACTTGAGCCATCATTTTTTCCGCTGGCCCATCGGTCCGTGGCGCGCCAAGCGCTGCGTGGCGCCCATCTCTGATTGGATGGCATGACCACTCAGTGCGTCGCACACTCCTAAGTTGGCTAAACCCTAACGACACACTGCTGCGGGGTCAACCCTCAGAAGAGGCGCGACAAGCATCGCCATTGAGAACTATCCCGAGGGCCGGCAGTGCGGTCAGAGTCGTCCAACCTAAGACACCGAGCGGCGCGGCTGCTCACGCGACGTAGTAAGCGAGCGGGTCGTCCATGTGCTCGTGTCGCGAGCGCGGGCTGTTGGCCCACACGGCCCTCCAGCACGGAACCCTGACTTTCGACGGACGCGACCGCTGCGTCAGTCCGCCGCGCCGAAGTCGCGGTGCAGAACGACAACCCAGTCACCTTCGCCGTTCGCGGCGCTCGGATCGACCCGGTAGAAGGTCACGACTTGTTGCGTCGAGTCTCCGTTCTCGTCGAATCCCACGGTCCCGAGGACCGTCTCCCATCGGGAATCGGGATCGGTCACAGCGGCACGCACTGCCTCACGAAGCCCGTCCGCCGAGGGTCCGGCCGCCGCAAGACGAGTCAGGGCCTGGAGGATGATCTCGGCGCAGGCGTACGCCGCGCCGGTGTACTCGTATAACTCCGCTTCCGGAAGCTCCCCGTACTCCTCCCGATAGCGTCGCTCGAAATCCACCCGGATCGTGCCGACCGACGGACGTGAGGCGTACGTCCCGGCGGCCCCGTCACCGGCGAGAGCGATGAACGAGCCAATCGCCTCACCCGACCCGTCTCGCATGCCGTCCCACCCTAGTAGGGGGACTTCGTCGAAACCGGCGTCGATCATCGCCCGCCGGATCTCAGGCGCACCGGTATTGGCGAACCCTCCGAAGAAGACGAGCGTCGGACCGCTGGGCTCCCCGAGTGGCGCGAGCGCCTCGCTTGGATCTGCGCCTGGATTGAGCGTGCGCCGCACGACCGTTCCGCGGATCGCGGCGAGCCGCCGCCCCGCGGCGCTCGACGAAGCTGGTGTAGCCGCGAAGGTCCGCGAACAGGAAGGCGCGGGTGCTCGGATCGACGACGGGACGGTCGCCAACCGCCTGGTGCTCGGATGCCGAGCGTGGGTTCAATCCCATTTCGGCAATATTGTCACGGGCGGCTGTTTCCGGGGGCACGTCCGTCGTTTGCTCGAGTAGAGCGCTCGACCGGCGCGAACGGCGACGTGCCCGCCGCGCGCCTTCGCGGAGAGGAGTACCGCGCGCCACGCATAGGCCTTGCGTTCGCCGATACCATAACGCCACTCGCGAATTGCGCACTCTCGGCCGCCTCGCTCGGTCGCGGCGACCTTAGGAGGAAAGCGATGGACACTCTGGCGATAGCGCTGCGCATCGTGCACATCCTGTCCGGCGTGCTCTGGGTCGGCGGCACGGCCCTGTTCTTCTTGTACATCGAGCCAACGATAAACAAGTTGGGGCCGGACGCCGAGAAGTTTATCGACGAATTGATCAACCGACGGAAGGCACCAATCTACTTCGTGACCATCTCGACGCTGACCGTGGTGGCGGGTGTCATCTTGTACTGGCGCGACTTCGGCGGCATCAACACTTCGCCATACGGACTCGCGCTCGGCTTGGGGGGTCTGGCCGCAATCATCGCTTGGCTGGGCGGCAACCTCGTTATCCCACAGACACTCGGAAAGGTCAGCGCCATAGCCGCCGAAATTAGGGCTGCCGGCGGCCCCCCATCCGGTGAAGGCATGGCCCGCATGCACGCCGTCCAACAGCGCCTTCGGTTGATCGGCACCATCGACCTCGTCCTGCTCGTATTCGCGGTCGTGGCGATGGCCTCAGCCCGCTACCTCGCCTGAGCGATTCATTGGAGAGGTCACTCGCACCGATGATCGAACCAGGCTGATGGTTTCACTCGGCCGGCGGGCCTACAACCTCATGTATCGCTTCGGAGCGCCCTGGGAAGGGGCGGATCGGGCTGAGCTGCGTCGGTTGGTCGCTGACGGGCGATGCGCGCCAGAGACCCTTCGCCGCCGCGGGGCCTCCGCGGCCCGAGCGATCGACCTGGGCTGCGGCACCGGGGGCGTAGCCATCGAGCTGGCAGAAGCCGGCTTCGACGTCACGGGCGTGGACTTTTCCGAGGTCGCTCTGCGAAAGGCACGGACGGCGGCCGAGCGGCACGGTCTGGGCGCGGACCGTATCCGGTTCATTGCAGGCGACCTCACGGCCGGCCAAGTCGCGGGCGTCGACGGCCCGTTCGACCTGCTCGTCGATTACGGTACCCTCGACGATCTCCCCGATGCGGAGCGGCACGCGATGGCCGCCTACGTCACGGACCTGGCCCGCCCGGGATCGCGTTTCTTCCTGTTCGCATTCTGCGGTCGCCCCGAGGAGCTGCCGTGGATGAGCTTCAGCGGTCCCTCGAAGGCGTTTCCGGGGCTGCTCATGGGCGAGGTGGAGCGACGGTTCGAGCCGGCATTCCGGGTCGATGTCATCGACGCGCCGACGCGGACCCGAGCCGTGGGAACATACCTGCTCGAGCGCCGCTATCCCACACAAGGGGCGTGACCCGATGAAGTTCGCCACTCTTGCGATGGGAGTCGCTACCACGATCGCCTAGGCTCGTCGGCCGTCGGAAGAGGCACCCTCGCGTCGGGTCGTCGATGACACAAGGCCTGAATCGGCGGCGCGCAGCTGTTCGCGCAGCCAGCGGAACTGGAGGTGGTCGATGTACTGCCGAGAATCCGCTCGCGTCGCTTGGGTCTCCGAGACGCGGATCACGAGTCAGCTGGTTCAGCTTTTCGCATGGACCACGACGTCGTAGATCGTCACCTCTGGCGTGCCCCCAGCGCTGCGGATCAGGCGCCGGGCGAATGGCTCATCCCCCGATGCGAGCATCGCCTCGAGATCCGAGCGGCGGTTCCAGACACTAAGGATTGCGGTTTCCCCGTATTGCCCCTGAGGAGGAATGTCTCTTCGAGGTCCGGCGGGGGTCCATCCTTGAGAGCTTCGCGGTATAGGCCCGCAATCTCGTCGAGCCGGTCGGGATCGATGAGCCCGGTGACCAATGTGACGACCTCAGCCATGTCGATTCCTCCGCCATCTGGAAGATTGGCGGGCTTTCTGAATACCCCACGCTGGCATCGCCAGTAGCGAGGACCCTGAATCCCGCATCGCGTACGCAGTGGAGACTAGTGTCGCGCGCCGCAATTTCCCTGTTGCTCCAATCGCGTTGGGCCACGGGGTGTATATGTATATACGCCGTGGCCATGCATCAAGATGATTGCTACCGCGCCACACTAGGGCCGCCGAGAGTCGAAACGACAAGCTTCGCGTCGGTGCGAACGAGCGAACCAGTGACGGTCCGGCCATCGTTTCTCCACCGCGAGACGCGCTCCTCGTGGTCGCCGTCGAGAGCCCGTTCTCAACT
>JACCZJ010000062.1 GCA_013696065.1 Nocardioidaceae bacterium | reverse complement strand
GGACCGCTTTCAGCGTCAGTTCTTGCGGCTGATGAAGTGCTATCGCGATGGCCGGCGGCTGATTGCCTCCATGACGGTGCTGGGCGGTCAGGTCAACCTCGCCCAGCAACAGGTCGTCGCCAACGGTGATCTCCCGGACATCCCGGAGTAGGCCGACATCGAGGGACCCGGACGATTCGGTCCAACGCCAAGCTGTCGCCAGAAAAAGTGGTTCCGATAACCCGGGAATACTTGGCTTATTTGGAACCGGCACCTCACGCGGTGAGCGGAAAAACGGGGAGAGTGGTTCCGATAACTAGGCTGCGTGTTCAAAAAGGCCCGGCGAGGGGAGTCATCGGCGGGCCAGTGATTGGTATGCTGCGCTGCCACGGATGCGGTAATCAGTCGGGGTGTGCCGATGGCGACCTTCGTGATCGTGCACGGAGCATTCGGCGGCGGCTGGGAATGGCGCGAGGTCGCGTCAATGCTGCGTGCCCGTGGGCATGAGGTCTTCACTCCTTCACTCACCGGCTTTGCCGAGCGCGTCCATCTAGCGACGCCGGAGACGGGCCTGGAGACCCACCTCCAGGTCATCCTGGCCTGTCAGAGCTACGGTGGCATGGTCGTGACGGCCGTTGCCGATCGGATGCCAGAGCGCCTGGCGCACCTCGTCTATCTCAACGCGCTGGTGCCTGAAGCTGGGCAGTCGGTCTTCGACCTCTTACCGCCCGCCATCCGGCAGCGCTTCGCGGAGGCGGCGCAGAGCCACGGCGAGGGGTGGCGCGTCCCGGCCCCGCCGTTCGAGGACGACCCCGTGATCGCGGCGTTTGCGCGAGGGCGCCACGTCCCGTCTCCGCTGCGCATGTTCACCGACCCGGTCCACCTCGGCCCGGCTCCTGCCCTGCTGCGCACCTATATCTGGTGCACCGAGGACCCGGCTAGACTCGCGGGGGTGGCTGATCTCATGCAACCGTTCGCGGCGCAGGCCCAGCGCGACCCGCGCTGGCGGTTTCGCCAACTCACCTCGCCTCCGGACGCGTTCATCCATATGCCGCAGGTCGTGGTCGAACTCTTCGACGAGGTCGCCCGGACCGGCGAAGTGGAAGCCAACGCGTTCCAGGAGCCCGCCGATGCTCGGCCCCGCAAAACCCCGCCGTCTCGATGAGCCGATCGCCGTCTCGCTGGAGGCGCTCATCCCGCCCAACCACTTCTACCGCCATCTCGAAACAACGCTCAACCTGAGCTTCGTGCGCGAGTGGGTCACCGAGCACTACGCCGAGCGCAGCCGCCCCTCGATCGATCCAGTGGTCTTTTTCAAGCTGCAACTGGTGATGTTTTTCGAAGGGATTCGCTCCGAACGCCAACTCATCAAGACGGCCAGCCTGCACCTGGCTCACCGTTGGTACCTGGGCTATGCGCTCGACGAGGTGCTGCCCGATCACTCCAGCTTGACGCGCATCCGGCAGCGGCTCGGGATCGCCATCTTCCAGCGCTTCTTCGAGCAGGTCGTCGACCTCTGTCAAGAGGCGGGGCTCGTCTGGGGACGGGAACTCTACGTCGACGCGACGAAGGTGGAGGCCAACGCCGACCTCGATTCCCTCGTCCCGCGCTTCGCCTTTGAGGCGAAGACCCATCTTGCTGATCTCTTCACTGACGATGCCTCCACCACCTCTGGTGAGACTGAGCCGGAAGGAGCGGCGGACGACTTGCCTGCTGGGGTCGTCCGGCTGCCATATGAAGCAGCGCCCCCGGGACCACCCATCGCAGCCCCGCCTTGGAAGCTCCTAGAAGAGCGGCGCCTCGGTCCGCACCGACCTGCGATCGGCAGCTACCAGCGCACGACCGACTTCCGTGTCAGCGCCACCGATCCCGATGCCGCTCCGATGTCTACCGGCTTAGGAACGGCGTTGGACTATCACGACCATTACGTCGTTGACGGCGGCACGGCCCGCATCATCCTCGCGGCCCTCGTCACTCCCGCCGACGTGATGGAGAACGTGCCCCTGCGTGATCTCCTCTGGCGCGTCTGCTTCCGCCGCAAGCTGCGGCCGGGGCAAGTTACCGGTGACACCACCTACGGCACAGTCGAGAACATCGTCGCCGTAGAGGATGCCGGCATCCAGGCGTTCTTCCCGCTGCCGGACTTCGACCACCGCTGCCCGTTCTACGGCAAAGACAAGTTCGCCTACGACGCCGAGCATGACGAATACCGATGTCCGCAGGGACAGCGACTGCCGCGCCGCAAGACTAAACACACCGAGGCGGAGGTGATGTACAGGGCCGATGCCGCGACCTGCAACGCGTGCGCAGTCAAGAGACTTCCTGCCCGGCCAGCGGCCGTGGCCGCATGATCCACCGTTCCTTCTCTGCCGACTACTTGGAGAAGGTTCGCGGCTACCACGCAACCGGGGCCTACCAGAAGGCGATGCGCAAACGGCAAGTCTGGGTCGAGCCGCTCTTTGCCGAGGCCAAGGAGTGGCACGGCTTACGCCGACTCCGCCTCCGGGGCCTCATGAACGCCAACATCCAAGGGCTGCTCGTCGCGGCGGGGCAGAACCTGAAGCGCCTCCTGGCTGCCATCGGTTGGGGGCGGCGGCATGCCCCCTGTGGGAGCCTCCTGGCCCTTCCAAGGGACTTAGAGTGGCTCTCACCCGCCTACGGATGATGACCGATCGGGCCGGAGACTGGGGCACCGACGAACTGATATGGAGTGGCCCGAGACGGCGACGCCGGCGACCGGAGGCTTTTTTCAACGGCCTGGGGCGTTCTAGGAACTGGTGAGGGGATGGCCGCCAGGTGAGCTCGAGCGCCACCCTCCCGTGATGTGCCCGCCTCGTCTGCTACGGCATTGGGGTGGCTGCCCCAGCCCCATCTGGGGACAATGCGCCCTGCGGGTAGATACCGGCGATCGCCATCACCAACGGCTCCGTGCCGTCGTTGCGGAACTCGCCCCCGACAGCCGAGATCAACAGAAAGCCATCCCCGGGTCCCAGCTGGGTCTCCGCCCCCGCCGGCAGGACCTCTGGCGTCACGGCATCCGGAGTGGCCTGACTCACGGCCCGGGTCACGAGGATATCGTCGGTGAAATGGCGCAGGGTCAAGGTGCCTGACTCAATGAGGTGCGCTTCGGGGCCAGGATCACCCGGGAAGACCGTGACGCCCGCCCCCGGGGCGAATTCGACACGGAAGAGCGTGAGCGAGGCCGGTGCCGCCGGCAAGGTATCTGCGTCCAGGATGCCGAAGTCGGCAGACTCACGGAAGAAGATATCGCCGGTGAAGACCGGTGGCACCGGTTCTGGGGTGGCCTCTTGGGCACCGACTTGGGCCCAGCTCCCACCGCGGATGACGGCAAGGCTCAGGATGACGAGCATGGCGAGGGACATGAGACGACGTATCATGGTGCTCTCCTAGGGTTCCCACATACCGTCCAGCGCGGCGCGGAGATGCATGCCGCGTCCCGATCAGTGACTGCTACGGCGCCGGGGTGCCGGACATGTCCCTGCCAACGTCATGCCGCCAGACGCTGCCGGTCGTCACCGGCGGCACCGCGGCGGGGTGCCGTGGCTCAGCGTGCCGAGTAGCC
>JACCZJ010000044.1 GCA_013696065.1 Nocardioidaceae bacterium | reverse complement strand
GGCTTCTGCATCGGACTGCTGTGGACCAAACCGGCCCGCACGAGGTTTAGAGATGACCCCGTCGGGACGCCTGGAATGCCCGGGGTGATGGGGACGCCGCAAGGTCCAGGCGGGCCGGGTGGCTGGCCGCCACCTCCGCCACCGCCTCCGGCGCCACCTGCTCAGTGAGCTGGGCAGGTGCCAGCCGCCCAGAGGAGTGGGCGCGGAGCGAAGTCTAGAGGTGTCGTACGGCGCGGCCGCTCATCCTGTAGCAGAAGCGATCACACGGATCAGCTGGATGGGTCCGCCGACCGTGTCGGCTCTCCCGAACCCGCCATTCAGGACCAGGTACTCCGCCCGTGCCCTTTCGCGCGGATGTAGGGCGACGACATCGTCGGCCGTTCCAGTCGCTGACGGGACCGTGATAGGGGAGAAGTTCATATTGTCGTTGAGCCATATCACGTCGTCGGGATTGGAGCCTGGCGTTGATGCCACCATCCCATAGACATCGAGGTCGCCGTCACCGTCGGCATCGCCGACAGCGACAGATCGCCCCTGTCCGTCCGGTGGGAACCCGACCCACTCTCGAGTCCCGAATCGACCATTGTTGTTGAGGTGATAGGCGAACCCTCTCAGGTTGGCGGTGACGATGTCACGGTCGAGGTCGCCATCGATGTCCGCCACAACGGCATCGGTCACCGGGGGGTTTAGGTCATGTGCCGCTGTCACGTCGGCGAGTCTCTGGCCGGACCTGTTGCGGTAGAGCCCCAGATGATCGTCGGATCCGCAGGTCAAGAGATCATCCCAGCCGTCATCGTCGAAATCCATTTTCTCGGCACACCACGTGCCCGGTCCAGCGGCATAAGGCCAAAAGCGCCGATCGTAGCGGAACCCAGTGCCGCCGGTATTGATGAACAACTTGCTTCGCTCGTTGGGGAGGCCATTGGCAGGCTCGTTGCACGGGTCTTCCACGTCACGAGGAGACTCATTGCCAAGGAAGAGGTCAGGGTACTTGTCGCCATTGGCAAACAGAAATACGACGTGTCGGCCACGCCCACAGACGTCACCCATACCCCACTTCGTGCCTACGTCCCTGAACTCTCCACGAGGGCTCTGCAGCCATAGCTCATTGTCTCTGTCGTACTTGACCGCGTTCTTGGTGAACCGGCCAGTGGAACAATAAGCGTCGGGGCGGCCGTTACGATCAACGTCACCCCAAGCGCAATCGTGGCGGTCTATTTGCTTTCCCCGCGCATTGAATTTCGGCCACGCAGTGGGAGCGACCCGCTGGTACGTACCTCGCCCGATGTTCTCCCACAGCTTTGACCCGTTTGCGTGGTATCCGATCAGGACATCTTCATCGCCGTCGCGGTCATAGTCCACAACCGATGCAGAAAAGGTCTTGCTCACGGCGGCCAGACCGGCGTCCGCCGACCTGTCTACAGCAACGAAGCCCCCACCCGCGGCCACTTCAGATGGCGGCGCCAGCGCCTCGCCATACGGGTTGGCTAAGGCCGCCAAGAGAACGCCCCCCAGCAGAAAACTTGCACACTTCGTTCGCTTACGCATGGTGAGCATCCTAGGTCGCCCTCCCCAGGGCGGTCGATGATGACGGGTACCTAAACAGATCTCAGCGAATTGAGATATCAGGCCCTCCTCGCAGGTTAGCAGCCCGCGTTTTAGTGTGGGACTTTTTACTGGCGCGTATTTTGAATTCTCGATGTGTCTGGCGAGATGTGAAAATTGCCCCCGGTTTGATTGGCCGCTCAGTGCCCAGCTCCGGGGGGCGAAACGTGAAGATTCCTCAGCCGGTCGATGGCTGCGTCGAGCACCTGATCTTGTTTGCAAAACGCCCAGCGGACCAGCGGTCTACCAGCCTGCTTGTCGTCGTAGAAGACCTCGTGGGGGATGGCCACCACGCCACACCTGTCCGGCAGCTGTCGGCAGAAGTCGTAGCCGTTGTCAAAGCCGAGCGGGCGGATGTCTGTTGTCACGAAGTACGTTCCGCCAGGCACGAAGACGGTTAGCCCGACAGACTCAAGCCCCGCACAGAGCCGGTCACGCTTGGACTGCATACCGGCTCTGAACTTCTCGTAGTAGGCGTCGTTCAGCGCCAGCGCCTCGGCGATGGCCGGCTGCAACGGGGCACCCGACGTGTAAGTCATGAACTGCTTGGCCCGCATGACGGCTGTGACGAGGGGAGCCGGGCCGGTGGCCCACCCGATCTTCCATCCGGTGAACGAAAACGTCTTGCCAGCGCTGGAGATGGTGAGCGTACGGTCGCGCATGCCGTCATACGTGCACAGCGGTCGATGCTGTATGCCGTCAAAGGTCAGGTGTTCGTACACCTCGTCGGTGATCACCACCAGGTCGTGCTCACACGCCAGTTCGGCGATTCCACGGAGTTCGTCGTCAGCCAAGACGGAGCCGGTCGGATTGTGGGGGGTGTTGATGAGCAGGGCGCGAGTGCGAGACGTGATGGCTGCCGACAGCTCGTCGAGGTTGAGACGGAAGTCAGGCGCACGCAAGGTCACTGGCACCCTGACGCCACCCGCCAAGGCGATGCAGGCGACATACGAGTCGTAATAGGGCTCGAGCGCGATCACCTCGTCGCCGGGGTTCACCAGGGCCAGCAGGGCCGCAGCGATGGCTTCGGTGGCGCCGGTCGTGACCAGCACTTCCAATTCCGGGTCGAGCGCGATGCCGTAGAAACGCCGCTGGTGCTCGGTGATGGCTAAACGGAGCTCCGGCACCCCCCAGCCGGGGGCGTACTGGTTGCGTCCGGATCGCAGCGCATGCACAGCCGCCTCGATGATCTCTCCCGGCCCGTCGACGTCGGGAAACCCTTGTCCGAGGTTGATCGAGCTCGTCCGCAGAGCGAGCGCTGACATCTCGGCGAAGATGGTCGTGCCGAGACCCGCGAGCCGATCGGCACTCCTGTGAGCGATCATGCCAGTCCCTCATCTCCCGCTTGCAGTGTTGGCCAATGAACCCTACGGGGTCGCACCTCGATCGGGCACGGGTCGATAGGGTGCCCGACATGAGCGCGCGGGACGAGTTGCTGGAGCAGATCCAAAAGAAGGCGGTGGTCCATGGCCGGGTCACGTTGTCATCGGGGCAGGAGGCTGACTATTACGTCGACCTGCGCCGGGTGACCTTGGACGGCGTGGCTGCGCCTCTCGTGGGACGGGTGATGCGCGAGGCGACCTCCCCACTTGAGTACGTCGCGGTCGGCGGGCTGACGCTGGGCGCTGACCCGGTGGCCGCCGCGATGCTCCACGCTGCCGCGTCGACCGGGGACTTGTTGGATGCCTTCGTGGTGCGCAAGATTGGCAAAGCCCATGGGTTGCAGCGCCGCATCGAGGGGCCAGACGTGGCTGGTCGCCGCGTGCTGGCAGTGGAGGACACGTCCACGACGGGAGCCTCGGTGCTGGCCGCTGTGGAGGCGTTGCAAGAGGCCGGCGCTGAGGTGGTTGCGGTCGCCGTGATTGTCGACCGCGGAGCGCGTGCGGCGGTCGAGTCAGCTGGATTGCCCTATCTAGCCGCCTATGAGATGAGCGACCTGCAGCTGGCCTAGGCACCTGCCTGCCAGGATCCTCCCGCCGACCGCCGCCCACACCACTTCCGAATATTGGCGTGTGGGCGTGTGAGCGTGGGCAGGAGAGGGGGTCAATTGGCGGAGGGGGGAGGCGGGTTAGGAGATGAGAGAGGTGCCGGCGGCGCGGAGGTTCTCGCAGGCCTCGGCCACGCGAGCCGCCATACCAGCTTCGGCTGACTTGCCGTAGGAGCGAGGGTCATAGACCTTCTTGTCGCCGACCTCGCCGTCGACCTTGAGAACGCCGGAGTAGTTCGTGAACATGTGGTCGGCGATCGGGCGGGTGAAGGCGTACTGGGTGTCGGTGTCGACGTTCATCTTGATGACGCCATAGTCGAGGGCAGCGCGAATCTCCTCGATGAGCGACCCCGAACCTCCGTGGAACACGAGGTCGAACGGCTTGGCGTCGTCGCCGAGGCTGTGCTTGGCAGCCACCGCCTGCTGCGCCTCCTTGAGGATCTCCGGACGTAGCTTGACGTTGCCCGGCTTGTAGACACCGTGCACGTTGCCAAACGTCAGAGCGGCGAGATAGCGGCCGTTCTCGCCGAGCCCCAGCGCGTCCGCGGTGCGCAATGCGTCGTCCTGAGTGGTGTAGAGCTTGTCGTCGATGGCTCCAACGATGCCGTCCTCCTCACCGCCGACAACGCCCACCTCGATCTCCAGCACCACGCCCGCGGCCGCGGCCTTTTCCAGCAGCTCGCGCGCGATGGAGAGGTTCTCCTCCAACAGGACCGCAGAGCCGTCCCACATGTGGGACTGGAAGACCGGCAGGCCGGAGTCGGCAACCCGCTTGCGGGACTCCTCGAGCAGCGGACGCACGAAGCCGTCGAGCTTGTCCTGGGGGCAGTGGTCGGTGTGCAAGGCGATGTTGACCGGATACTTCCTCGCCGCCTCCTGGGCGAATGCCGCGAACGCCAGCGAACCCGACACCATGTCCT
>JACCZJ010000039.1 GCA_013696065.1 Nocardioidaceae bacterium | reverse complement strand
GCCCGTCACACCTCCACCGATGATCAAGACGTCGTATGCCGTGGAAGCCAACTGCTCCCACTCCGTGGCTCGGTAAGCAGAGTCGAGACGGACTGGTGCAGGCATGGAGCCACCTTCATATTCGAGCGAATTCTTCACGGCAGCCGCGCGGCGACCGTTGACCGCTACCTTACGGCGACCCTAGGGTTCCACAAGACAGTCATTCCCCGCGGTCGGGCTCGACCCGATGCACTAGCCATGGAGGCCAGACCAGTGGAATTCGGAGACATCTTCCTCAGCGAAGTCATGGGCACAGCGACGCTGTTGCTCTTTGGATGCGGCGTCGTCGCCAACGCCGTGCTCGTCAAGACGAACGGTTTCAACGGCGGATTCTTGATGATCAACTTCGGCTGGGGGATCGGCGTCTTCGCCGGCGTGTACGTCGCCTTCGAGAGTGGGGCCCACCTCAACCCCGCAGT
This sequence comes from Nocardioidaceae bacterium, assembly GCA_013696065.1. Classification (GTDB taxonomy): domain Bacteria; phylum Actinomycetota; class Actinomycetes; order Propionibacteriales; family Nocardioidaceae; genus JACCZJ01. The sequence continues at coordinate 2,589 of JACCZJ010000039.1, read as the reverse complement.
CACCTTTGGTCTGCTCGCCGCTGGAGTGGATTTCAGCTTCAACCAGGTTCTCGCCTATTTGCTGGGGCAGTTCGTCGGCGCGTTCCTCGGGGCGGTGCTGGCCTGGGCGGCGTATAGGCAGCACTTCGATGACCCTGAGACAGAGGTGCCCAACAAGCTCGGGGTCTTTTCGACCGGCCCCGGCATTGCCAGCCCGGTCTGGAACGTCGTCACCGAGGCCATCGGCACCTTCGTCTTGGTGTTCGTGATCTTGTCCTTCGGGCCAGCCAACGCAGCAGCAGCCGACGCCGGCAGCCCGGCCGCACTCGGCCCGTTGGCCGTTGCCCTGCTCGTGGTCGGCATAGGCACCTCGCTCGGTGGCCCGACGGGCTATGCCATCAACCCGGCACGTGACCTCGCGCCCCGGATCGCCCACGCGGTGTTGCCCATCAAGAACAAAGGTGACAGCAACTGGGGCTACTCGTGGGTGCCGGTCGTCGGCCCCCTCATCGGCGGTGTGCTCGCTGGCCTGGTGGGCCAACTCGTCAACTTCCTCTGACCTCCTACTCCTGATCGGAGCATCAAAAGCACATGGCTCAATACATCGCGTCAATCGACCAAGGCACCACGAGCACCCGCTGCATGATCTTTGACAAGTCCGGCTCGGTCGTCTCTGTCGACCAAAAAGAGCATGAGCAGATCTTCCCGCGCGCCGGGTGGGTGGAGCACGACGGCAAGGAGATCTGGAACAACACCCGCGAGGTGATCGGCGGCGCACTCAGCAAGGCCAATTTGAACTCCAAGAACATCGACGCTGTCGGCATCACCAACCAGCGCGAGACAGCCATCGTCTGGGACAAGAACACCGGCGAGCCGGTCTACAACGCCATCGTCTGGCAAGACACTCGCACTCAAAAGATCGTCGACGAACTCGCCCAGGGCGACAACGACCGCTACAAGGCCAGGGTTGGTCTGCCGCTCGCCACCTACTTCTCAGGCCCCAAGGTGCGCTGGATCCTCGACAACGTCGAAGGCGCCCGCGAAAGGGCTGAGGCCGGTGACCTGCTGTTCGGCAACACCGACGCCTGGGTGCTCTGGAACCTCACTGGCGGTGCGGAGAACGGCGGCGTGCACGTGACAGACGTGACCAATGCCAGCCGCACCATGCTGATGGACCTTTCCACGCTTCAGTGGGACGAGGGGATCGCCGGCGACATGGGAATCCCCATGTCGATGCTGCCGGAGATCAGATCCTCGTCGGAGACGTACGGCGAATGCAGTGCCGGCGTGCTTGACGGCGTACCGGTCGCAGGCATCTTGGGTGACCAGCAGGCCGCGACGTTCGGCCAGGTCTGCTTCGAGGTGGGAACCGCAAAGAACACTTACGGCACCGGCAACTTCATGCTCCTCAACACCGGTGAAGAGCAGATCCCCAGCGAGAACGGCCTGCTCACTACGGTGTGCTACAAGATCGGGGACAACAAGCCGATTTACGCGCTCGAGGGCTCGATCGCCGTCACTGGCTCGCTCGTGCAGTGGATGCGAGACAACCTCGGGATCATCAAGAGCGCACCGGAGATCGAGGAGCTTGCCAACACTGTCGACGACAACGGTGGCGCCTACTTTGTGCCTGCGTTCTCCGGTCTTTTCGCCCCGCACTGGCGTTCGGACGCTCGCGGCGCCCTGGTGGGCCTGACTCGTTTCGTCAACAAGGGTCACCTGGCTCGAGCCGTGCTGGAGGCGACAGCGTTCCAGACCCGCGAGGTGCTCGACGCCATGAACGCCGACTCTGGGGTGCCTCTGAAGGAGCTTAGAGTCGACGGGGGCATGGTGGGCAACGAGACCCTCATGCAGTTCCAAGCCGACATCCTCGACGTGGAGGTCGTACGCCCCAAGGTCGCAGAGACCACTGCCCTCGGGGCGGCGTATGCAGCGGGGCTTGCCGTCGGCTATTGGGCCGACGAGGACGACCTACGCCAGAACTGGGGCGAGGACAAGCGCTGGACGCCTTCGATGGACAACGACGAGCGTGAGAAGCAGTATCGCAACTGGAAGAAGGCCGTGACCAAGACTCTCGACTGGGTCGACGCAGACGTTGACTAGTCGACTGGTCCTGAGCTAGCCGGGCAGCCGGCCCCATTCGAGTCGTCCGGTTCGAGGGCGCATAGATTGTGCGCTTCGAGCCGGACGAATCGCTTTCTGCGAGAGGGAGCCAGGTATGTCGCAGGTAGTCAAAGGGGTCATCGCGCGGGCCAAGGGAACGCCGGTTGAGCTGGTCGACGTGCATGTCCCCGATCCAGGTCCCGGCGAGGCGCTGGTCAGGGTGCAGGCGTGCGGTGTGTGCCACACCGATCTGCACTATCGCGAGGGCGGTATCGGCGACGACTTCCCCTACCTGCTCGGCCATGAGGCAGCCGGTGTGGTCGAGTCCGTCGGCGAAGGAGTCACCGACGTCGAGCCCGGTGATTTCGTGATTTTGAACTGGCGGGCAGTCTGCGGCCAGTGCCGTGCATGTCGTCGTGGGCGACCCTGGTATTGCTTCAGCACGTTCAACGCTGCGCAAAAGATGACGCTCGACGACGGCACAGCGCTCTCACCAGCCCTCGGCAT
>JACCZJ010000033.1 GCA_013696065.1 Nocardioidaceae bacterium | reverse complement strand
GAGCCGGTGATCTCTAGTGCGCGTTGCGGCAAGATCCGCCTGCCCTCACGGAGTATGTCGCGCAGGGTGCGCCCCTCGACATACTCCATCACGATGTAGGGCAGCATCAGTTCGCTGCCGTAGTTGGCCGGCTCCTCACCGGTGTCGTAGACGGCAACGATCGCCGGGTGGTTGAGCGCAGCGGCAGATTGCGCCTCGCGACGAAAGCGTGCGTGGAAGGTCGGGTCGCTGGCCAGGTCGACACGGAGGCGTTTGATGGCGACCGGGCGACCCAGCCGCAGGTCGCGGGCCTTACGCACCTCAGCCATCCCGCCGCGACCCAGCAAGCCAGACATCTCGTAGCGCCCGCCGCCGATCGTATTGGGCTCCATGCTCACGCGTCAGCCTCGTCTTCCCAGACTCAAGAGCCAGGTCACTGCCCGATCACGGCCCTCATGACATCGGCCGTGATGGGCCCGGCCAGACCACCGCCGGAGATGTCGTCTCTCTCGATGTTGGTCTGCTCGACGAGCACCGCCACAGCGACCTCGGGGTCGTCGGCAGGAGCGAACGTCACCATCCAGGCGTACGGCGATCGGTTGGCGGCTGAGTTGGCTGTGCCCGTCTTGCCCGCCACGGATACCCCGGAGATCGCTGCTTCGTCGCCGGTGCCATTTTCGACGACCTCGACCATCATCTCGGTGAGATCGGTTGCCGCCGATTCGGATATCGCCTGATGCAGCACCTCGGGGTCGGCTTCCTCGAGCACGTCGAGGTCGGGAGACCTGACTCGTTGTACGACGTAGGGCCGCATCACCGCTCCACCATTGGCGATCCCGGCCGAGACCATGGCCATCTGCAGCGGGGAGGCCGCCACGTCGAATTGACCGATTGCCGAAAAGGCGGTGCTGGGCTCGTCGATGTCAGAGGGGAAGCTGCTTTCGGCCGACGGCAGCTGGTCGAAGACGTCTTCGTTGAAGCCGAACTGTTCGGCCTGTTGCTGCAAAGTCTCCGCGCCCAGCTTGAGCCCCAGATCGGCGAACGCCACGTTGCACGAGACGGCCAGCGCCTGGGTCAATGTGATCTTTCTGCCGCCACAATCCGAGCCATTCTCGTTCTTGAGGTCTGACTCGGTGAGCGGCAAATCGAGCCGCGTGCCGCCCCTGACGGTGGTGTCGGGGGTGTAGTCGTTGCTCAGCGCGGCCGCAGCGGTGACCAGTTTGAATGTGGAGCCGGGAGGATAGATCTCCTGGCTGGCCCGGTTGAGCATCACCTTGGCCTCGCTGCCGTTGAGCTCGTCCCAGACCTTTTGGGCGTCGGAGAAGTCGTGCGTAGCCAGACGGTTGGGGTCGTATGTCGGCGTGGACACCATCGCCAAGATCGCCCCGGTTTCCGGGTCCAGAGCCACGGCCGCGCCCCGCGTCTCTCCGGGCAGGGCCCGCAAGCCGTCGTACGCTGCCCGCTGCGCCTCGGGGTCGATCGTCAGCAGCACACTGCCGCCCTCGGGCTGATCGTCGGAGACCATGTCGATAACGCGGTTGACGAAGAGACTGGGATCGCTGCCGGAGAGGATGGAGTTCTCGGAGTTCTCGACACCGCTGGTGCCGTAGATGCAGGAGAAAAAGCCTGTCACTGGCGCGTAGAGCTGAGGCTCGGAGTACTCGCGGATGAACTCGAGGTCGTCTTTGGACGGAACGCTGCGAGCCACCGTCTCACCATCGACGAGGATTGGGCCCCGCTCGCGCGAGCACTCCGCGTCGCGGGCACGTTTGTTGCGGTCGCGATCGTTGAGTTCGCCTGCCTGAAGCACTTGCACGTAGTTGACGTTGATCAACAACATCGCGAACAGCAACGCGAAGCCGACGGCGAGAACTCGGATAGGCCGGTTCACCGCACCCTCACCATCTGGGTCTGCTCGTCTGCTGCCGGAAGGTGCAGCTCAGGAACGGGTCGGCGAGCTTGGTCGCTGATGCGCAGGATCAGCGCCACCACGATCCAGTTCGCCAGCAGCGACGACCCGCCATACGACAAGAACGGCGTGGTCAGTCCGGTCAGTGGGATGAGCCTGGTGACGCCGCCGAGCACGACGAACACCTGCAGCGCCATCGCCGCGCCAAGCCCCACGGCGAGCAGTTTGCCAAAGGCGTCTCGGCAGATGAGGGCGGTGCGGAAGGCCCTCTCGACGATGAGGCCGTAGATGACGATGATCGCCATCAGGCCAGTGAGGCCGAGCTCCTCGCCCAGAGAGGTGCCGATGAAGTCGGTCCAGGAGTATGACGTGATCTGGGGACTGCCTTGGCCCCAACCTCGACCGAGGATGCCGCCCCACGCCAATCCGTATTGTCCTTGGATGATCTGGCCGTAGACATCCTCATTCGAGAAGGGGTCGAGCCAACCCTCCACCCGCGCCTGCACGTGACTGAATGTGAGGTAGCCGAAGTAGGCGCCGGCGGCGAACAGGGCCACGCCGACAACGAGCCAGCTAGCACGCTGTGTCGCCACATAGAGCAGAGCAACAAACAGCCCGAAAAACAGCAGGGACGATCCGAGGTCACGCTGGAAGACCAGCACAGCAAGGCTGATCAGCCACATCGCCAGGATGGGGCCGAGGTCGCGCCCGCGCGGCAGGTCGATCCCGAGGAAACGCTTGCCCGCCAGCGCCAGCGCGTCACGTTTAAGCACGAGGTAGCCGGCGAAAAAGATCGCCAGGCAGATCTTGGCGATCTCACCTGGCTGGAACGAGAAGCCTGCCACTCTGATCCAGATACGCGCACCGTTGATGTTGACGCCGATGACCGGCAGGAGCGGCAGGAGCAGCAAGGCGACCCCGACGAAACCCATCGTGTAGGTGAAGGCCTGCAGCCGACGGTGGTCGCGGATGATGAGCAGTGTCGCCACGAACGCGGCCACCGAAACCGCCGTCCAGATCAGCTGCTGGCTCGCATAGGTGTCCTCGGCGTCGAAGCTCTGCTGCCGCCCGATGTCGATGCGGTGGATCATGGCGAGCCCGATGCCGTTCAGGGCTACCACCGCCGGCAAGATGACGGGATCGGCGTACGGCGCCGTCACTCGGACGATCACGTGGCTCACCAGCGCCAGCGCGATCACGGCTCCGCCGTACGTCAGGATGTCTGCTGGCACTTCGTCTTTGGTGCCGAGACCGACCAGGGCATACGCCCCGACTCCCAGCATCAATGCCATCACGAGCAGGAGCAGCTCCGACCCGCGTCGCTTGCGCGGCACAAAGGCCTGGGGCACATAGGCGGGCGCGTCAAGGCTGCTGCTCATCGGGTCGCCTCGGGCAGCGGAGTGGCACCCGAACACTCCTCGGGCGTGAGGTCGGCAGGGTCGGCAGGGTCGGAGGTCGTGGCCGGTGTTACAGATTCGGAGCGGGCTGCCGGGCTCGATTCCGTGGGGCGGATCGTTCTCGACGTCGGTTCCCGGACGGTACCTGCCGTCGCTGTCGGTGCCGGCTGTTTGGTCTCCTCGGACCGGCTGCCCCGCCCGGTCAGGGTGCCCGGGCTCGCAGAGTCGCTGGCGCTCTGCGTCTCGGTTTGTCGTCCAGAGCGCACAGTGGCCGAAGGTGCGGTGGTGGTTGGATCAGGGTTGGCGGTGGCTTGGGCCGCGCACCCAGCGGCGAAGGACTGGAGCATCTCCACGATGCGCTCTGCGTCTTGGATGTCGCCGGCGTTCAACCCTTCCACGACCTGCGTCCGCCGAAAGCTGGGCAGTTCCGAGAGCTTGAGGTCTTGGGTTTCATAGACCTGATGCAGGCTGAGGCCAGGCAAATCAGGCTGCACACCCTGATAAATCGCAACTTGGCCATTCGCCGCCGCGACGTAGTACTGCCGCTGTGTCCAGCGGTAGGCGTAGAAGCCCAACGCCGCGATCAGGGCCACACCGACGACGAGGATCAATCCCCGCCTGAGCCACAAAAACCGCCTCGGCTCGCGGAGGGCATAGCGAAGCTCTTCTGGATCGACGTCGGGGTCGAGGAGGCTTTCCCCCACGGCGGTGTCGTCACCGTGGGCCCAAGAACGCAGCCGGCTGAGTGGTCGACGCGGCTCATCAGCGGCGGCCCCCACCACCAGTGGAGCGTCCATGGCTGGCTCATCGGCCGTATCCGCCACCACGTCAGCGACCACCACCGTAATGTTGTCGGTGCTACCGGCTTCGAGGGCGAGCTGCGTCAGCTCCTCGGCAACCGACTGGGCCGTGCCGATGCCGAGCACTCGTTGCATCCGGTCGTGGTCGACGAAGCCGGAGAGCCCGTCGCTGCAGAGCAGGATGCGATCGCCCTCCTCGAGCTCGTAGATAGTGAGGTCCGGCGCGTTGTCGTGGCGGCCGTCGAGAACCTTCAAGATCAGCGAGCGGTGCGCGTGGGTCTTGGCTTCGTCTTCGGTGATACGGCCTTCGTCGATGAGGTTTTGCACCCAGGTGTGGTCATGCGTCATACGCAGCAGCTCTCCACCTCGCCACAGATATCCGCGCGAGTCCCCCAGA
>JACCZJ010000005.1 GCA_013696065.1 Nocardioidaceae bacterium | reverse complement strand
CCTGGGGTGTGACCAGAGTCAAATAATCGGCTCCGAGATCACACACCAGCCCCCCCGTGTTCTCGTTCGGGCTGTCCTGGCCGGGCGCGCGGATCTATGGAGCTGCCCGCGTCAGACGGAGCGGTGCGCGCTGGATCAGACGACGGACAAGGGCAGAAGTTGCTTGCCGGTGGGGCCGACCTGGATCTCGGTGCCCATGTCAGGGCAGACGCCACAGTCAAAGCAGGGCGTCCAGCGGCAGTCCTCCACCTCGACCTCGTTGACCGCGTTCTGCCAGTCCTCCCAGAGCCAGTCCCGGTCTAGGCCGGAGTCGAGGTGATCCCAGGGGAGGACCTCGGAGTACTCGCGCTCGCGAACGGTGTACCAGTCGAGGTCCACGGGCCTCGCGGCGAGTGCCACCTCACAGGCCGCGGCCCAACGCTCGTAGGAGAAGTGCTCGCTCCATCCGTCAAAGCGGCCACCTTGTCGCCATACCTCCTCAATGACGGCTCCAACCCGCCTGTCGCCACGCGAGAGCAGGCCCTCGATGATGCCGGGCTTGCCGTCGTGGTAGCGAAATCCAATCGCCCGGCCGAACTGCTTGTCCTGCCGCACTGTGTCACGCAGCAACTGGAGTCGCTTGTCTGTCGTCTCGTGGTCGAGTTGGGAGGCCCATTGGAAGGGCGTATGCGGCTTGGGGATGAATCCGCCGATCGACACGGTGCAGCGGATATCGCGTTGCCCCGACACTTCGCGGCCAGTGGCGATGACCTTGCGGGCGAGGTCGGCGATCTCGAGCACATCCTCGTCGGTCTCGGTCGGAAGCCCGCACATGAAGTAGAGCTTGACCTGCCGCCATCCCTGCGAGTACGCGGCTGCCACCGTGCGGATCAGGTCCTCCTCCGACACCATCTTGTTGATGACCTTCCGCAGGCGCTCAGACCCGCCCTCGGGGGCGAAAGTGAGACCCGACCGTCGCCCGTTTCGCGAGAACTCGTTGGCGAGCGTGATATTGAAGGCGTCCACGCGCGTCGACGGCAGCGATAACGAGACGTTGGTGCCCTCGTAGCGGTCCGCGAGACCCTTGGCCACCGCACCGATCTCGGAGTGGTCCGCGGACGACAGCGACAGCAGCCCGACCTCTTCGAACCCCGATTTCTTTATGCCGTTTTCGACCATGTCACCGATGGTCGTGATCGATCGCTCACGGACTGGGCGGGTGATCATGCCAGCTTGGCAAAAGCGGCAGCCCCGGGTGCAGCCGCGGAAGATCTCGACCGAATAGCGTTCGTGGACAGTCTCGGCAAGTGGCACGAGAGGTTTGCTCGGATACGGCCACTGGTCCAGGTCCATCAACGTGTGCTTGTGGACTCGCCACGGCACGCCCGAACGATTGGGCGCGACCCTCTTGATACGTCCGTCGTCTAGATAGTCGACGTCATAGAACTTCGGCACATACACGCCGCCGGAGGCCGCCAGCCGGAAGAGCAGCTCGTCGCGGCCGCCGGGGCTCCCCTGCTGCTTCCACTCGCGGATGACCTCGCTGATGGCGAGCGCGATCTCCTCACCGTCGCCCAGCACCGCAGCGTCGATGAAGTCGGCGACCGGCTCAGGGTTGAACGCCGAGTGGCCACCGGCCAACACGATCGGGTCGTCGTCACCGCGGTCTGTCGAGCGCAGCGGTATGCCGGCAAGGTCCAGCGCCGTCAGCATGTTGGTGTAGCCGAGCTCGGTGGCAAACGAGAGCCCGAGCACATCGAATCGCCTGATGGGTCGATGCGCGTCGACGGTGAACTGGGGAATCTTGTTGTCGCGCATCACCTGCTCCATGTCGGAGAAAACGGCATACGTGCGCTCAGCCAGAATCCATTCGCGTTCGTTGAGGATCTCGTACAGAATCTGGACCCCCTGGTTGGGCAACCCCACCTCGTACGCGTCGGGATACATCAGCGCCCAGCGGACCTCAGCGGCATCCCAGTCCTTCACGGTCGAGTTGAGCTCACCACCGAGATACTGGATCGGCTTTTGCACCGTCGGCAGCAACGGCTCCAGCTTGGCAAAGACGGACTCGACGGGCATTGCGCAAACGCTCCAGGTGGCTTGGGGGTCGTTCGTCAGGGTACGCCGGAGTGGCGCGCGGCCTCAAAACGAGTGGATGGCCAAGTTGAAGGGAGGGCCGTCCAGCCGCGCGCCACGAGCACGGCCAACCACCCGGGCTGAATCGGGCACGTGAACGAAAGTGACGCCGAAATCGGAGACGGCCGTCAAATAATCGTGCACATGAACGAAAGTGACGCGAACGGCAACGGAGAGCCGCATGGGCAGCATTCGACGGCCGGTCGCGTTTCGTCTCGGTACGAGTCGCGAGTGCTGAGTCGGTCAGATCTCACCGCAGCGCGGTACAGCGGCCTAGCCTCCCGCAAGTGCGGCGATCCCTCCAATCGGGGGCAGGTCAGAAGCGGCGAGAGCGCGCCGCGCGATCGCGCAAGATGATGCCCAGACCGAGGGACCGCTCAGAGCGCAAGTGAATGTTGAGCAGCAATCCGATGGCCATGAGCGAGGCAAACATGGACGTGCCGCCATAGGACACGAGGGGCAACGGCACACCGGTCACGGGCATGATGCCGAGGCACATCCCCATGTTCTGGAACGCCTGGAAGCCGAACCAGCACACCACTCCGGCACCGGCGAGCCGCCCGAACATATCGTCGGACCGAGCAGCGATCTGCACAGCCCGCCACAACAATGCCAAGAACAACGCGATGATGGCGCCAGCGCCGACCAGCCCCAGCTCTTCGCCGGCGACAGTGAAGACAAAGTCAGTGTGCTGCTCAGGCACAAAGCCGGCCTGGGTCTGTGAACCATCGAACAAACCCTGGCCGAAGATCCCGCCGTTGCCGATCGCGATACGGGCCTGGGTGGTGTTGTAGCCGGCGCCTCTCGGGTCTAGGGACGGGTCCAAGAACGCCTGGAACCGCAGCAGTTGATAGCCCTTCAGCACACCGAACTGGATGGCGAGGGCCGCCACCGCGACTGCTCCACCGACCAGACCGACAAGCCAAACCTTCGGCGCCCCGGCGACCGACAGCAAGCCCAAGACCGTCACGCTCAGGACCAGCATGGTGCCGAGGTCGGGCTGCGCCATGATCAGAGCAGCCGGTATCGCGGCGATGCCAAGCGCTGCCACAACCTCCCAGCTGCGCAGGGCACTGCGCGCTCGACGAGCTTCGGCGCGCTCAGCCAGCAACAATGCCATACCTGCCACCGCTCCGAGCTTCGCGAACTCAGCTGGCTGGATCGACATACCTCCGACCAGGATCCAGGAGCGGGAGCCGTTGATGACGGCGCCAACGGGAGAAAGCACCAACGCCAACCCCACGATGCCGCACAGGTAGACGGCTGGGGCCCAGATGCGAACCCAGCGATGGTCCGTGGCGGCGATCACGACCGCCAGGGTGAGACCGATCGCGATGTTGACCAGGTGTTTGTTCAGGTATGCCGAGCTGTCACCTCCGGTCAGCGCCTCGTTTTCGGCGGTCGCCGACCACACGAGCAGGCTCCCGACCACCAACAGGGCAAGGGTGGAGAGCGTCACCACCCAGTCGATCCGACGCCAGGTCGATCGGTCCTCAGTGGCATGCACGCGCCGTGCTGTGCGGCTCGTCGCCACAGTTGCCGTCATCGCCATGGTCAGCGCGCCTTCTCGTCCAGAGACCGCGGTGACGCGTCGCCAGGACCGGTCGAGGCATCGCCACCACCGGACGGTGATGCCTCGTCGAATGGCGGGGGCGAGATCGAGCCGTTGCGGTGAAAGGTCGGCAGACCACGCGGCGGCTGAGCGCCGGGCTGCAGGGCGTCGGCCACGCGGACCTTTTCGCCATCGATGCCGTAGAGCGCCTCCCAAATCTTGCGCACGGACTCCCCAGACGTGCCGGATCCCGTGCCGCCTTGGGAGATCTGCATGACGACGACGTACTGCAAGTCGTAGCTCGCGACCCAGGATGTGGTCTGCTTGCCGAACACCTCTGCCGTACCTGTCTTCGACCGGATGGGCACTTTGTCGAGGGGGAACCCGCCCATCTTCCAGGCCATCGTTCCGACTTTGGCTGTGCCGAGCAGCGCCTGGTCGAGGTAGCGCAGGATGCCTGGTGTCACGGGGAGGCGGCCAGCGACCTCGGGCGCGATTCGGCGTACCAATCGACCCTGAGCGTTGACGATGGCCTTGCCCACCCGGGGCTCCCACAGTGTGCCGCCATTCGACAGTGCCCCATAGGCGACCGCGAGCTGTAGTGGTGTCAGCACCGTGTCGCCTTGCCCGATGGCGAAGTTGACCGCGTCTCCGGCGCGATAACGCCAACCGTCGATGCAGAACTCACGGGCGAAGATGTGGAGGAAATCCATGCCGTCTTCTTTGCCGAGCTTGCAGTAGTAGTCCTGATTGGCCTTCCAGTACGACAACTTCCAGCGCCGGTCGGCGATGCGGCCGGCCACCTCACCCGGTAGGTCGATTCCCGTCTTCGATCCGAACCCGAAGGCTTTGGCCCCTTCGACCAAGACATCCTTGATCGAGGTGTCGCCGGAGTCGCCACCGGAGCGCTGCCATTCGGCGTAGGCGATCCGATAGAAGAACGTGTCACACGACAACTGCAGTGCCTGAGCAAAGGTGAGCGGACCGTAGGCCGCTGACTCGTAGTTCTTGAACACCCGACTGCCGACAGTCAGCGACGACGAGCAGTCGAGCGTGTCTGTCACCTTGTAGTCGTTGGACAAGGCCGAGGCGGCTGTCACCGGCTTGAAGGTCGAGCCCGGCGCAAAGAGGCCCTGCATCGCGCGACTCAGCAGTGGGGTCCCCGCTCGCTCGCTGTAGAGACGCTCGAGATCCCCGTCGGAGATCCCTCCCACCCAGACGTTCGGGTCGTACTGCGGATAGCTGGCCATCGCGACGAGCCGCCCGTTCGTGGCGTCCATGACGACGACGGAGCCCGAGTCTGCCTCGTAGTTGCGTCCAGTCACGTCGTCGAAGGTTTCGCGCGCGACTCTGATCGAACGATCGAGCTCGCGTTCGGCAAGTGCCTGCACCTTGGCATCGATGCTCGTCACCAGAGTTTGGCCAGGCTTCGGCATCGTCTGCGCAGCTTCGTCGATCACCCGTCCCATCGAGTCCACAGCGACCTCGCGCACGCCGGAGGCACCGCTCAGGTATCGGTTGTAGCTGCTCTCGACGCCTGCGCGACCTACCACCGACGACGGGCTCACGGGCTCTCCGTGGCCTTCAGCCGCCTCTAGCTCGTCCTGCGTGATGGGCGAGTTGTAGCCGAGGATGTGGGCGGCGTTGATGCCGAAGGGGGAGGGATAGGCCCGTACCTGGCGTGCCTCAGCAGCAACACCGGGATAGTCCTCGGTTTGCTCGAGGATCGTGGCCGCCAGCACCTGGCTGACGTCCTCCGCCACAGGGACGGGCTCATAGGGCGACCCGTTCCAACACCGCGGCGGCTTGGGCGCACCCTCTTCGCCGCAGGTTCTGGTACGCCGTTCGACCTCGGCTCGAGGCAATCCCAACTGTTCCGCCAGACGCCTGAGCACTGCGGTCTGCGTGGTTGCGCCGAGACGCTCGAGCACATCGCGGTCCACCGTCACCACCCATGACGTGCGGTTGGCAACGAGTGGCCTGCCTTGCGCGTCGACGATGAGGCCGCGTGGAGCCGGCAGCTCGACGTCGCGCACCGCGTTGTCCTGCGCTGCTGCCTGATAGCCGTCGCCGCTCACGACCTGGATGTACCAGAGCCGGGCGAACAGGGTCACGAACAGCGAGACCACCATGGCTTGGACCACGATGAGTCGCAGCCGCGACTTGGACTTCAGCATGACCCGGTCACCACCGGTCGGCTGGCTCGAGCCGTCGGAAGAGCAACACGACCAGCGGTATGACGAGAGGCGTGATCAAGACGTCGTACAGGATCGCCCTCGGCACGACCTCGAGCGCCGACGAGACGGTGACACCCGGGTCACCGAGCACCAATCCGGTGAGCGCGAAGACCGAAGTACCGATGAAGGCTCCGGCGGCCACCATGAAGACTGTGCCAAGAGCGGTTGACTCGGCATCCCCACGCGCCAGACCGATGAGATAGCCGACGACTACGAGTGACAGCGCCCAACGTCCCGCGGTGTGATCGGCCGGCGGTGCGAGATCGAGCACGAGCCCAGCCGCAAACCCGACGCCCGCGGCGTAGTCGGGACCCCGGACCAAAGCTGCTGCGATCACGACCAACATCGCGAGGTCAGGAACGACACCGCTTAGCGAGAACTGGCTGAAGATGCTGATCTGCAGCGTCACCGTCACGATGATGAGCACCGCCACCACCGCGACTCGCAATGCCTTGCTCATCTCGCGGCCATGCCTATCCTCGGGGACCCAGACCGCGTGCCGGACGACGGCGCTGTCGTGATCACCGGGCTTCTCCCCCGGCCACGTCATCCGTGGCCTGGCGGGCTGAACCGGTGACGACAGCGACGACGTCCAGCGACGAGAAGTCGGCGTACGGCGTGATCTCGGCGGTCTGGGTCAGCTCCGCGGGTGAGGAGCGCACGCTCTCGACG
>JACCZJ010000495.1 GCA_013696065.1 Nocardioidaceae bacterium | reverse complement strand
CCCACATGATGCGGCGAATATGGCGTGCCGGCAGCTGCTGCCGCGGCGTACATTGCGTGGCGTGAACACAGACCTCGACTACCTCGACCACCTGGCGCGTGAATCCGCCCGCTTCTTGCAGGCGCTGCGTGAGGCCGCGCCGGACGCGCCCGTCCCGTCATGCCCGGACTGGAGGGCTGAAGATTTGTTGCGGCACCTCGGGGAGGTCCAGTGGTTCTGGGGCGCGATCGTGCGCGATGGTGTGACCGACTCCTCCAAGGCCGAGAAGCTGGAACAGGAACGCCCAGCTGATGGAGCGGACGTCGTGGCATTCTACGAGCGGGCGAGCCGTGACCTTTATGAGATTCTGGCCGCGACACCGCCAAAGACACCGGCCTGGACGTGGTCTGAGGAGCAGACGGTGGCATTCATCCGCAGACGCCAAGCACAAGAGGCGCTCATGCACCGGGTGGACGCTGAACTGACTGCCGAGGCCCGATCCCCAATGGACCCTCAACTCAGCGCGGACGGCGTTGATGAGGCGCTGCGCATCATGTACGGCGGAGTGCCGCCATGGGGGATGTTCGCTACTGACAACACAAAGACGGTTCGGCTGTTGAGCACGGACACGGGTCACTCTTGGCTCGTCACGCTTGGGCAGTTCTCCGGCACCGACCCTGAAGACAACACCAGCCACGACGAACCCGACATTCGCGCAGCCGACGTCGACCCGGGTGTCGAGGCCGGCGACACAGTCGAAGGCCGCGCCGCCGACCTCAACTGCTGGCTGTGGCACCGTCCGACCGTCGAGCCGCTGAACCGCTCAGGTGACCAAGCAGTGCTCAACGCCTTCGAGTCGACCATCGCGTCCGGCATCAACTGACGCAATCAGGGTCGAGGGCCTGGCGATTCTCAGCTCGGAGGCTCGGTGGCTGGCTCGTCCTCTTCCGGCTCGAAGCTGGAAGGCTCCCCCTGACCTAGTCCTACACCCGTCTCCTGGTCGGGATCCACCTGCGAATCCTGGCCGTCGTCGGATCCCGACTCCAACGTTCCATCGACCCAGTCGTCGCTCACGGCGAACCCTCCTCGTAGCAGTTGGCGCCATTATGCCCCGCCTGCGCCCTTCGACATAGTGACTTTGCTGACGAGCGATACGGGCGACTCGTAGCTCGTCACACTAGGTCGGCCAGCCCAACCCTTCCCTAGCGGCTGGAATACGCACGGCTGGTACCCGGTTGGTTGACTGAACAAGCATCGCCATCAACTTGCGGAGGTTTCGTATGACTCAGCTAACGGTAGGCGCCGACAACGGCACCCCGGTCGAGATTCACTACCAAGGTTATGGAGCCGGCAAGCCCGTCGTGCTGATCCACGGGTGGCCGCTGAGCGGACGTTCGTGGGAGAACCAGATTCCGGCGCTGGTGGAGGCTGGCTATCGCGTCATCACCTATGACCGCCGCGGCTTCGGGGACTCCTCCCAGCCCTGGGAAGGCTACGACTACGGCACCTTCGCGGCGGACCTGGATGCGCTGATGCAGCACCTGGATCTGCGCGAGGCCACGCTCGTCGGATTCTCCATGGGTGGGGGTGAGGTGGTCCGATATCTCGGCACCTACGGCAGCGACCGGGTGACCAAGGCGGTACTAGCCGCGGCGGTTCCGCCGTACTTGTACAAGTCCGAGGACAACCCCGAAGGCGGGCTGGACGATGAAACCATTGGAGGTTTCCAGTCTGCAGTGACGAGCGACCGGCTCGCTTTCCTCGACCAGTTCACCACAAACTTCTTCAGTGCGGACGGGGACTTGAAGGTCAGTGAGCCCCAGCGCGAGTACGCCCGCAACATCGCGGCGTTCGCGTCCCCGAAAGCGACCCTGGACTGCATCGCCGCATTCGCCCGGACCGACTTCCGTGGCGACCTGGAGAAGGTGACGGTGCCAACGTTGGTCATTCACGGTGACTCGGATGTCATTGTCCCGTTCGAATTCAGCGGCAAGCGTTCGGCGGGGGCCATCGCCAACAGCGAACTCGTCTTGGTGAAAGGCGCCCCTCATGGCTTCAACGCCTCCCATGCGAGCGAGTTCAACGCCGCTCTCCTCGACTTCTTAGGTCGCTGAAGCATCGCCCTGAGGCCCGTTTTCTTTGAGGACTAGCGGGAGTCAGTACCGGCCAACACGCTGTCCGAATCGTGCGAGCTTTGGCCGTGTCGGCAGTCAGGAGGAGGGGCGGCGGCGAGAGAACAGGGCGAGGGCTGCGAGCAGCACGAGCGCTGGGACGGTGACCAGCAACACGCTGCGAGCCAACCAACCAAGTCGACCGCCGGTCTCTGCTGTGTTCTCATCCGTGCCTGGGGCTTGGGTCGACGGCGGGGCGGCGGTCTCACCTGACGAGGACGACGACGCTGGTGTTGGCGTGGCCTCCGAACCGGGGGCCGATGCCTGTGTGAGCCGGGGCAAAGCCACTTCCAGCACCTCAGAGTCCTCCCCTTCGCTGCCGATCCAGATGCTGGTGCCCTTGGATGGCGCCGCCACCGACTCGCCCTGCTCTTGAGGCGGCAAATCCATCGACGCCACCTTGGCCCAGCCGGGATAGGTGTAGACGGCGGCGCGGCCGTAGCTGCGAATGACCACGGACGAGTGGCCTGGGAGAAACGTGGCGTCCGTAGCCACAGCTGGAGCCGCGGCAACCGGTCGCAGCTGCCCGGTGGTCTGCTCGAACACATCCGGTTCGGTCTGGTAGACCTGCGCTCCCACAAGACCCTTGCTGATCACGAATGCCCGGCCAGAGTCCGCGTCGTACAAGACCGACTCGGCATCACGTTGGCCGTCGACGTAGGTCAACTCGACCGCGGAGGCAGTGACCGAGTGCTCCCCGGGCAGAGGTTGACTGATGCGATAGAGGGTGACGCTGTCGCGCTTGGCGTCGTTGTCGCCGATGTCGGCGACAACCAGTGAACGGTCGGAGCCACCCGCCAGCGCTTCGATGTCGACAGCGTCCACCCCCGACAACGTCGTATGACCCACCACCTCACCGTCGTCAGCATCGAGCACGTAGACGACGGCGTCGTCGCCGGAGTCGTTGGTCGTATAGACAAGGCCGGGCCGGGCTGTGCTGATCACCAAAGAGCTGGACTCGGTGATGTCGTCGGACTCGATGGTGAAGACCCGACGTGGGTCGTCATCCTCGGGGGATAACAGCGGGAGCGCAACACCGGCCACCGCCAACCCGAACAGACCGGCCCCGACGATCTGAGCTAGGCGCCGACTAGTCGAGCTCATCGACATCCGTTGGACCGAGCTCGGGATGGTCGCCAGCCAACAGTGTTGCCAGCGCCGGTTGGACACCCCAGTCGGTGATCAGCGACCAGTAGGCGTCGACGGTCTCCGGGGCGACAGGAGCCGAGGTCCGCACCGCTCTGATCAGGACGTTACGAGGCGTGTGCTGCGAGTCGACGAACTCGATGACCTCCACTCGATAACCCACCATCCGCAAGATGGTGGCTCTCAAAGCGTCGGTGAGCACATCCGCCATCCGCTCTCGCAGGATGCCATGGCGGGTCACCAGCTTGTAGGCGTCCGGAACTGATTCGGCGCTGAGCTGTCGCTGGATGTCGTGATGGCAACACGGAGCCGCCAGGATCACCGGGGCCTGCCACTGCACGGCCCGAGCCAATGCCTCGTCGGTGGCCGTGTCACAGGCATGGAGCGCGAGGACCAGATCTGGCGTTTCGCTCACTGCCGCAGCCTGGATGGTGCTCTCCTCGAACTGCAGGCGATCCGTCACGCCCAACTGTGCAGCGATCTCAGCGTTGTGCATTCGAGCCTGGGCCTTGACGTCGATGCCGGTGGCTTCGACCGACAGACCCTTGACCACGGTCAGGTAGCGGAAGGCGGCGAAGGTGAGATAGGCGTTACCACAGCCGAGGTCAACCATACGGACCGGCTCGGAGAGGCGATCGGTCACAGGATCCAACGCAGCGAGGAAGTCCTGCACCTGTTTGAACTTGGCCAGTCGAGATGGCCTGATCCGTCCGTCATCAGCAGCGATTCCGAGCAGACGGAATATCTGGTCGGACTCATCGAGCCTGCGGCTCTTGACTCGGTCGTGGCTCCGGTCGGGCTCACCCGAGCCAGTGGCCGCACCACGGTGAAGCAAGGGCCGCCCCCGCTTCGTGATACGCAACTGCAGAGTCTCAGCCGAGCTCTGCACATGCCAGTTGGCGAACGGCTGCGCGAGCATCTCGTCGATGGCCTCCTCAGCTGGTCTTCCCAATTCGACGTTGCGGGTGTGCGACTGGGTGTCGTCGTATGACGTCAGCTGTAGTCGCCGACCGGCTTTGAGGTCGACGTAGCGCATCTCGACTCGGCGAAACGGCACCTCGGTGTTGCGCTGCCGCCCCGATGCGACGGCACGCACTAGTCCGGACGCGTCGAGCAAGGTCTCGCGCACCACAGCGCGAGCATCAGAGAGCGCCTCCACGGAGCGAACTCACCTCACCGCTGCGATGGCGACGATGACCAGCAGCAGGAGCAACGCTCCGGTGATGATCAGGTGCCGGTGCTGTGGGTGCATGGCTGGAGGCTACCTGCACCGAACCCCTGGACCAGAAAAGCGGCTCAACCCTTGAGTCATCGTGCCGAGAGTCGTCGTACAGCTGCTCCGCCCATCATCACCTCGTGCACTCGACCAGCCTGGCTCGAAACTCAGAGATCACCTCCGGGTCGCCGTCGAAGGTCACAGCCTCGTCACCCGCTCGGCCCCACAGCCAAAGCAGTACTTGCTCAGGCGGCCCCGAGACGGTGGCAGTCCTCTCCGCTCCGTCAACGACAGACACCAACACCTCCTTCTCGCGGACATCGCAGACCCATGTGCACCCCTCGCT
>JACCZJ010000483.1 GCA_013696065.1 Nocardioidaceae bacterium | reverse complement strand
GTGGAGAGGGGCGGGACCAGGCGCAACGGGCCACCACCGAGCAGGTCGATGGCGTTGTGACTGCTATCCATCCCGAGCGCCTGGGTGAGGCAGGCAGGGCCGCGGGCGAGGGCACGGTCCAAGACTCGTGCGCCTCGTCGTGATCTGGCCACGTCGACGCCTTCCACGACCCGCGCCGCCCGAAGCAGAACCGCCGAGGCTTGACCGTCAGCGCCAGTGACCACGTTTGCGCACCAGTGCATGCCGTACGAGAGATACACGTAGAGCCGACCAGGCGGGCCGAACATGACCTCATTGCGGGGTGTCGAGCCGCGAAACGCATGCGAGGCGGGGTCACGCTCGCCGGCGTACGCCTCGACTTCGGTCAGCTCGACCGTCACGATCCCCGCCTCGGTCTCGTGAGTGAGAAGCCAGCCCAACAAGCGCGGAGCCACCTGCGGTGCTGGTTGCCCGAGCAGCACACGGACTGGCGACGTCATCGGACCATGATGATGTACGCCGCGGGGGCAGCGAGCCCTGCCGCCCTCATCGACAGAGGTGGAGAGTGCTGCGAGCACCGCCTCAGTGGCCCTCTTGAACTTCCCGCCCGTCACCACGTGACGCGATCTGCTGGGGCCCGAGGTAAGCGGTTTTCAGCGGAACTCCGCGACGCGCGACGTGAGCTCGGCGAGCTGCTCGGTGACGCGATCGAGCGCCGTACCGCCTCGAGCATCACGCGACGAGATCGACCCCTCCACGGACAAGACCGAACGCACGGCCGGCGTTAGCGCAGGCGAGATGGCGGCGAAGTCGGAGTCGCTGAGCTGCCAGAGCTCGACGCCCCGCCTCTCGCATTCACGCACACAGGCGCCCGCCACCTCATGAGCCACTCGGAAAGCGACGCCTTGCCGCACCAACCATTCGGCGACATCCGTAGCGAGTGCGTGGCCCTCCGGCGCCAGCGCGGCAAGCCTCTCGGTGTCGAACGCCAGCGAGGCGACCATGCCGGTGAAGGCAGGCAGCAACACCTCGAGGGTGTCGATGGAGTCGAAGACGGGCTCCTTGTCCTCTTGCAGGTCTCGGTTGTAGGCCAGTGGCTGCGCCTTCAAGGTGGCCAGCAGGCCGGTCAGATTGCCGATCAGCCGACCACTCTTGCCCCGCGCCAGCTCAGCGATGTCGGGGTTCTTCTTCTGCGGCATGATGCTCGACCCGGTCGAATAGCCGTCGGCGAGG
Organism: Nocardioidaceae bacterium; assembly: GCA_013696065.1. Classification (GTDB taxonomy): domain Bacteria; phylum Actinomycetota; class Actinomycetes; order Propionibacteriales; family Nocardioidaceae; genus JACCZJ01. The sequence goes on along the minus strand of JACCZJ010000483.1, from coordinate 964 downwards.
GTGACGAAGCGGAACTCCTTGGTCGCCCAGATAATCACTTCTTCAGCGAGCCGGGACACGTCGACGCCGATCATCGCCGTCACGAAGGCGAACTCCGCCACAAAGTCCCGCGCCGCAGTGCCGTCGATACTGTTCGGCACCGAGTCGGTGAAGCCTAAGTCGCGGGCAACGCTCCTCGGGTCGAGACCGAGCGACGAACCGGCCAGGGCACCAGCCCCGTATGGCGATTCGGCAGCCACGCGGTCATCCCAGTCCCGCAGACGCGCCAGGTCACGCACCAGCGGCCACGCATGCGCGAGCAGATGGTGAGACAGCAAGATCGGCTGAGCATGCTGAAGGTGGGTTCGCCCGGGCATCGGAGCATCGAGGTGGGATTCGGCTTGGTGGGCGAGTGCATCGACCAGGTCAACCAAGAGACCCCTGACGGTCCGAGCATGGTCACGGAGGTAGGCCTTGAAGAGTGTGGCCACTTGGTCGTTTCGTGACCGGCCAGCCCGGAGCCGACCTCCGAGATCCGCGCCCACCATCTCGACGAGGCCACGCTCCAGCGCAGTGTGCACGTCCTCGTCGTCGTCGCCCGCGACGAAGGCACCCGTTGCGACCGCTGTCTCCAGCGAGTCAATGCCTTCGAGGAGGCGCTCCAGCTCAACTGCGCTCAGCAGGCCTGCCACAGCCAAGACCTTGGCGTGGGCTCGAGAACCTGCGAGGTCGTGGGGAGCGAGCCGCCAGTCGAAGTGGGTCGACTTGCTGAGCGCAACCAGCTCTGGCGACGGGCCACCGCCGAATCGCCCACCCCACAAGCGGGTGGTCGATTCCTTCGGGGAGCCTCGCTCGTCGGCCGGTGGCTCCGGTCCCTGCACCACCGGTCTGTCGGTCACGTGGCGGCTCGGCTGCCGACCGACGCGTCACGCCTGGCCGCGATCTTGCTCGGCAGACCCCACAGCTCGACGAAGCCCTTGGCGAG
>JACCZJ010000431.1 GCA_013696065.1 Nocardioidaceae bacterium | reverse complement strand
GCTCCTGAACCTGCGCCGGCTCCTGAACCTCCGCCTGCTCCTGAACCTGCGCCGGCTCCTGAACCTCCGCCTGCTCCTGAACCTGCGCCGGCTCCTGAACCTCCGCCTGCCGTCCCCCCCGCGCCGTCTGGTGGGGCTGAGGCGGCCATCAGCTTCGCCTACGACCAGGTGGGCAAGCCCTATGTCTGGGGCGCCGCCGGCCCGGATGCCTGGGACTGCTCAGGTCTGACGATGGCGGCTTGGGCGCAAGCAGGTGTGTCGCTGCCGCACTATTCGGTGGCGCAGTATGAGGTGACCACACCCATCACGGTCAGCCAGCTCCGGCCAGGCGATCTGATCTTTTGGGCGAGTAACGCCAGCGATCCTGGGTCGATCTTCCACATGGGCCTGTATATCGGCAACGATCAAATGATCCATGCTCCTCGAACCGGCCGCGACGTCTCCGTCGAGAACATCTGGTACTGGGAGACGCCGGACTTCTTCAGTCGCCCCTAACGCCGCCTTAAAACGCGAGAGATCCGAGTCTCGCGTCGCCCAGGCAACGTGAGACTCGGATCTTTGCCCCTTCGCCAGTTGCGGTGATAACGGCGGTGGAGTGGTGGCTGTGATGGCAGTGCAGTCAGCAGCTCAGCGGCCGGTGGTGGGGCCAGCTTCTTCTGCGTCGACATCGGTGTGCTCGGGCATTGCCTCGTGCCGCGCCCAGGATGCGTGGATCTCAGCCTCGGCCTCGACTCGTCCGACCCACGTCGCGCCCTCGACGGACTTACCGGGCTCGAGGTCCTTGTAGACCTCGAAGAAGTGCTGGATCTCGAGTCGCTCGAACTCGGGCATGTGGTGGATGTCGCGCAGATGCTCCTGTCGAGGGTCGGACGCTGGCACACACAACACCTTGTCGTCGGGGCCCTTCTCGTCGGTCATCCGGAACATGCCGATGGCGCGAGCCCGAATGAGACAACCGGGGAAGGTCGGTTCAGGCAGCAGCACCAGGCAGTCGAGCGGATCGCCGTCCTGCCCCAAAGTGTCATCGATAAAGCCGTAGTCGGCGGGATACTGCGTCGCGGTGAACAGCGTTCGGTCAAGCTTGATCCGACCTGTGACGTGGTCAAGTTCGTATTTGTTGCGCTGGCCCTTGGGAATTTCTATGGTCACGTCAAAATCCACGGTACGCGTCCTTGTCGTCTCTGGCCTTGCGGCGATCGGCTGCTGGTTGGGCGGGATCAGGCGGAACTTTCGCTGCGAGTCGATATTGTCCCCCACATGGACAGGCGGGCGCACGTCGACGGAAGCATGATGGCACCCGCTCCGGGCCACCGCCAGTCCCGCGTTCGAGGCGCGGGTGGCAGCGTCGCCGTTTGGCTGGTTGTGGCGGTCGCCTTGATCGCCATCGTGGCAATGGCGGCGTTGTACGCCGATCGGCCCGGCGAGGTCGCCGACCCGCCCCTGTCGGCGCCGACTCTCACGTCTGGTGAGCCACCCCTCGTCGTACCGGGGCTCGAGCTGGGCACCCCTCCAGCCGCTGAGCCCGTTCTGACAGGAGTCGACCCTGCTGCGCCGTCGACCGCATCGGCGGCGGCACTGCAACGGGCCCTGCGGGGCACGCTGACCTCGCCGGACCTCGGCAAACACGTCGAGTTTGCGGTGGCCGAGCTGGGTTCGAGGGCGCCGACCCTGGCTAGCGGCAGGCCCGACCTTGTCACTCCGGCGAGCACACTCAAACTGCTCACCGCCACCGCGGCGCTGCACAGCCTCGGTGCTGACCACCGCTTCTCCACATCGGTCGTGACCGGCGACAAGCCGCACGCGCTGGTCCTGGTGGGCGGGGGAGACCCCCTCCTCACCGATGTGCGACCCACCCAAGGCGAAACTTCCCTCCCGTTCGCCGAACCGGCATCTCTGGCCGAGCTGGCCGCGTTGACGGCCCGCCGCTTGCGTGCGAACGGCGTACGCCCGGTGTCCTTGACGTATGACGACTCGCTGTTCACCGGGCCTGCGGTCAACCCGACCTGGGAGCCGAGCTACATCCCTGAATCGATCGTCAGCCCTGTCAGCGCGTTGTGGGTCGACGAGGGACGCGTCGACCCTGACCAGGCGACGCGCGTCGGCGACCCAGCCAACGAGGCCGCCCAACGATTTGCTGACCTGCTTGGCAAACGTGGCATCGACGTACGAGGAGAGCCTCGTTCTGGTCGTGCGACCGCGCAGGCGCAAGAGGTAGCCCGAGTCGACTCGGCGCCCCTGGCGGCGATCGTGCAGCACGTCATCGAGGTCAGCGACAACGAAGCGGCCGAGGTTCTCCTCCGCCATGTGGCCCTTGCCTCGGGCTCGCCGGGCTCGTCACTGGCGGGGGTGGAGTCGATGACAACCGCCCTGGAAGGCATCGGCGTGGATCTGAGGGGGGCTGAGATTCTCGATGGCAGCGGCTTGTCGCGGGACTCGGTGGTGCCGATTCGGGCGCTCGTCGCCATCGTGCAACTGGCCGCGGACCAGGAGCACCCCGAGTTGCGCTCGGTCGTGTCGTCGCTGCCGATCGCGGGCTTCACTGGCAGCCTCGCCTCGAGGTTCGTCGCGACAGCGCCGGCGGGCCTCGGCGTGGTTCGAGCCAAGACAGGCACGCTCACTGGCGTGCACGGCCTTGCCGGGATGGTCATGACGCGCGCTGGGTCCGTGCTCGTTTTTGCGGTGGTCGCAGACCAGGTGCCGCCCCGTCTGACGTTGGCCGCCCGAGCTCAGCTCGAGCGCATCGCCACCGCACTCTCCACGTGCCGCTGCTAACCCCCCACCCGTTGAGAGGCGTTGGGAGATGCGGCGAGCAACCGTTGACACGCCGTACGGTGGAGCCCATGACAGCAACGGGAAAGTGGAGCCCATGACAGCACAGGGGAATGGTGGCGACATCAGCGCCGACAACGGGAGCGATTTCGTCGACTGGGACCTCGCCGTCGCCACGGCGAAGCGCCTGACGGGCCCGGGACCCGACGTGAGCCGAGCCGAAGCGCAAGGTGTCGTCGAGGAGCTGAGGCGAGCCGCAGCGCAGTCGGAGTCTCACGTGCGTGGCTTTACCGGCCTGCATGCCGAGTCGGCTACTGCACCCGTCCTCGTAATCGACCGCGGCGCCTGGGTGCAGGCGAACGCGGATGGTTTCAAAGAGATCCTGCGTCCGCTCATGCGCAAGGTGCGAGCTGAGCGAGGCGAGCCGAGCGGGTTCACGGCTGCGATTGGCTCCAAAATCACCGGAGTGGAGGCGGGCGGCCTGTTGGGCTTCTTGTCCAGCAAGGTCCTGGGACAGTTCGACCCCTTCTACACCGGCGATGATCAAGCGGGTGGCAGTCATGGCGGTCGGTTGTTGCTGGTGGCGCCAAACGTCGTCCAGGTGGAGCGGGACCTCAAGGTCAACCCGCGCGATTTCCGACTGTGGGTCTGTTTGCACGAGGAGACCCATCGAGTGCAATTCACCGCGGTGCCCTGGCTGCGTAAACATGTGCTCGATGAGATGTCCGGGCTTGTCGAGAGCACGGAGGTTGATCCCACCAAGCTCGTCGAGATGCTGAAAAGCGGCATCGAACGTGTCGCCAAGCTCGCGAAGGGCGACCCCGAAGTATCGCTCATCGACCTGCTGCAGACCCCCGAGCAACGGGCTGTCGTCGAGAGGTTGACGGCGGTCATGTCGCTGCTGGAAGGTCACGCCGACGTGGTGATGGACGGGATAGGGCCCAGCGTTATCCCCTCTGTCGCCGAGATTCGCAAGAAGTTCAACACCCGCCGCGAGGGTGCCGGTGCACTCGACCAGCTGCTGCGCCGCCTGCTCGGTTTCGACGCCAAGATGCGGCAATACCGCGATGGCGCGGTGTTCGTACGTGGGGCCATCGACAAGGTCGGCATGGACGGCTTCAACGCCGTCTGGGCATGCCCCGACAACCTGCCTACCAAGGCCGAGATCGCCGACCCCGCTGCATGGGTGACCCGCATCCACGCGTGAGCTGAC